>DATKYC010000086.1:0-5776 GCA_035528695.1 Acidobacteriota bacterium
GCTCTTTGGTTCAGGGAGGTCATGGAGAAGAAGGTATTTATAAGTGACGTGTTCCTGGGGTTTCGCCAGGTTCCCCATTTCATAATTGCCGTCAAGAAGGGAGAAAGGGACGATGCATGGATCTTGAGGGCAACCGTGGATGCAGCCGGATTTGGATCTCTTGTGGAAAATGTCAGGCTCGGACGCACTGGGCAGGCCTTTATCGTTAACAGGGAAGGCTACTATCAGACCCGTCCACGAATAGGTGGCAATGTGATGGAAAAAATCGAGCCAGGCTTCTTGGCCCTGACGCCCTTTGACGGCGTCAAGTTCAGGGAAGTTAATGACAAGGGAGAACGCAGGGTCCTCCTGGCCGAGACCTGGATGAAGGACAAAAGCTGGCTCTTAGTTGTCCAGCAGGATGTTGATGAGGCATTTGCCCAACTCTATACGACCAGGAACTTGGCTATCGTGGTATTTCTCCTTGGTGCTCTTCTGGTTGCCGTGGTGAGCCTCTTGACCACAAGGCTCCTGGTGCGGAAGATTGAAAAGGCTGATGAAGAAAAGAGGGCTCTTGATCAGCAACTCATCCAGTCTCAAAAGCTGGCCTCCATTGGCGAGCTTTCCGCCGGAGTTGCCCACGAGATAAATAACCCCTTGGCCATAATAGGGCAAGAGGCCGGATGGATAGAGGACCTTTTGAAGCGAGATACCGTTAAGGACATGAGAGAGATAGAAGAGTTCAGGGACTCTCTGAGAGAAATTGCCCAGCAGGCCGCTCGATGCAAGGGGATTACCCACAAGCTGCTGAGCTTCGCCCGCAAGACGGAATCTGTCATCAAAGAGGTGGATGTGAATGAAGTGGTGGAAGATGTGATTGGTTTGGCTGAGGGAGAGGCCAGACTCAGCAACATAGAGATCACCAGAAGGTACGATGAAGACCTACCTTTAATTTACAGTGATCCTTTCCAGTTACGGCAGGTATTCGTGAATCTCATCAACAATGCTATAGAGGCCATAAAAAAAGGTGGAGAAATCGGGATTGAAACAGGAACAGGTGAGAGGGGCTGGATTAGTATAAAGGTAAGTGATAGTGGCATTGGTATTCCTTCAGAAAATTTAAACAAGGTCTTTGACCCGTTTTTTACCACCAAACCACCCGGAAAAGGCACAGGACTCGGGCTTTCCATTTGTCACGGAAACATTGAAAAATTAGGAGGGGATATCTCGGTGACAAGCGAAGTGGGCAAGGGTACGACCTTTATTGTCAACCTCCCCGTAGATCAAAAGAGAGGAGACATCTAAGAATGCTAAAACCAAGGATACTGATCGTGGATGACGAGGAGAGACTGGTAAGCACTTTATGCAGGCGCCTCACGGAAAGGGAATTAGAGGTGGTCGGTGTGTATAGCGGGAAGGAGGCCATCGAGGAGATTAGAAAGAGGCTTTATGACGTTGTTATCCTGGATGTCAAGATGCCGGAAATGGATGGGATGGAAACCTTGAGGGAAATAAAGAAAATCAATCCGGGAATTGAAGTCATCATGTTTACCGGGCATGGTTCGGTTGATTCGGCTGTGGAAGGAATGAGATCAGGGGCATACGACTATATTTTGAAGCCGTGTGATGTCGAGGAATTAATAGAAAAGGTCGATGGTGCTTATAAACTTAAAATAGACAAGGACGAAAGGATCCGGCGGGCAGAAATCAGAAGGATAATTGATCGCCGTCCCACCTAAGTGAACCCTCGTGTTTGAAAAAAGACTCCCGTTCCCCTACTATGACTTGACTATGTTAGAGCATATCCAAGGTCTTACTTATGATATCACTTGAAACATCCAAGAAATTACTTTCCATTGCCGCATTTTTACTTTTCGGCAGCATCGCGGTCGCCCTGTGGGTAAATCAGAATAGTCACCGGAAAGAACTGGTTTCAAGGCATACAGAGACCTCTGCCGAGCAGATAAAGATTCGTGTGGAAGGATTCATGCAGTCCCGCATGGCCTCTCTTAGAGTACTGGCCGAAAGATGGGTGGAAAGAACGCCCTCTGACTTTAGCAAGAGGCGTTTCCTCGAGTTCGCTGAGGTCTTCTATACCCATTACCCGGGTTTCCTGGGGATCAACTGGATGGACCCTGAGGGGGTGATCCGGTGGGCCTTTCCGGAGGAAAAGGGTGCACCGGTGATAGGCAGGAATATCAATCAACAAAACGATCCCGGTTATCGTAAAGCATTTGAGAGGGCGAGGCAAGATCTACAATTTGCAGTATCTCCCTGCGCGGAGGTTTATGGAGGAGGCCTGGGATTCCACACATTCTCGCCATTGACCTATGAGGGTAAGTTGCAAGGGTATCTGAACGGAGTGTTCCAGATCGAGCGAATAATGGAGATCTGTCTAGCCAGGGAAATTCTGGAGAGTTTCTGGGTCAGTATATATGAAAATGGTCGACTGATTTACATTAACAACAAAGAGGTCCCTCGGAAGATTGAAGACAATGTATTGCGTGCCTTTCGAGAAATTGACTTTACCGGGAAGGCCTGGAGCATGAATCTTGAACCCAAGCCGGCAATTTACCCACATTCGTTTTTTGCGAATCTTCCACTTCTTGTTTTTGGCCTTGCTATCTCCGCAATACTCTCCTTGCTCCTCTATTTACTCCTCGAACGGATGAAGATGTACAGGGAAGCTAGAGATCATGCCCTTTATGAAGTCAATGAACGAAGGCATGCTGAGGAGGCACTGCTGGAAAATGAAAAAAAGTTACAGGCCTTACTCGGCGAGCTGGAAGCAAAAAACGAAGAGCTTGAGACCTTTCTCTATACAGTCTCCCATGACCTTAAGACTCCTATTGTCACCATCGAAGGCTTCATAGGTGCCCTGCGAGAAGATCTAGGGGAGCTGCTCTCGGAGGATAGCCAAAAGCATCTCCGTTACATGAGCGATGCGGCCAGAAAAATGGAGCTTTTGATCAATGACCTGCTGGAGCTTTCTCGCATCGGGCGATTGACTGAAGAAAAGACAGAGATCCAATTAGGAAGGGTTGTGCAGGAGGCACTGGCACCACTGTGGCCCAAGATACAGGAAAAGGGGATTGAGGTACATGTTGAGGAAAACCTGCCGACCGTCTATGGTGAAAAGAAGAGATTGCACCAAGTAATGCAAAATCTCCTCTCAAATGCGGTCAAGTATATTGGAGAGGACAATCCTTCCCCTCGCATTTATGTGGGGGTTAAAAGGCAGGACAACCAAAGGGTGTTTTTTGTTCGCGACAATGGCATTGGAATTGAGGAGAGATATTTTGAGCTCATTTTTCAAGTATTCCAAAGACTTCCTTCCGCAAAAAAGATGGGTGAAGGGACTGGTGTTGGCCTGACCATTGTCAAGCAGGTCATCGGAAAACACGGGGGGAGAATCTGGGTAAATTCAGTTCCAGGAACTGGCACCTCCTTTTTTTTCACCCTTCCTGATCCAAGATCCTTGGACTGAAAGAAACCCTCTACTATTAGTCTTGATAAATTTGTAAAAAGTCAAAAATGGGACGGCAAAGTAAAAAGCTCCAAATGCAAGGCTTGCGAAACCGGGGACCCGCCCGCAGGGTGGGGAGTCCAAGCGCAGCGCGGACAATCTTGAGGAATGAGACGTACTTACAGTACGTCGCAATGACGAAAGATGAAGCGTAACGCAGCAGTTGGACTTTTTACGAAGCCGTCAGTCTCCCCTGAGTTTATTAAGCTTGAAATAGATACCTCCAAGAACCAGGAGTTCCTCATGAGTGCCCTGCTCGAGAATCTGGCCATGGTGCATCACCAAGATCCGGTCTGCATTTCTAACCGTTGAGAGTCTGTGGGCCACAACCAGAGTACTTCTGTTGGCAGCTATGCGGGAAATAGCCTCTTGGATGAGCCGTTCGGTTTCCGGATCGACGCTTGATGTGGCCTCATCGAGAACGAGCACTTTAGGGTTTGACGCAAGGGCCCTAGCAAAAGAGAGGAGCTGGCGTTCTCCTGCGGAGAGCATGGAACCTCCTTCGCCGATCTCTTGTTGAAAGCCGTTTGGCAACCTTGATATGAACGTATAGGCGTTCGCAGTCCTGGCTGCTACCTCGATGGCTTTGGGATCTATTCTTTGGCGGCCCAAGGAAATGTTATCGGCCAGGTTTCCTGCAAAGATAAATACGTCCTGCATGCACATACTGACGTTTTTTCTCAGCTCCCATTTAGACCATTTTCTGAGATCTACACCATCTAAAAGTATTGCTCCTTCATCAGGATCATAGAAACGCTCGAAGAGGTTAACGAGCGTGGTCTTGCCGGACCCCGTGGCTCCCACAATTGCCACTGTCTCTCCGGGTTTTACTTCAAAGGAAACATTGCGGATCACAGGATGACCCTTTTCGTAGGCAAATGACACATTCTTGAATAAGAGGTGTCCATTAACCTCGGGCATGGACACGGGGTAATCCGTTTCCGGTATTTCTTCTTCGTGCTCCATAAATTCGAATATACGTTCCGTGGAGGCCATGGCCGACTGCATAATATTGTACTTCTCAGAGATATCACGTATCGGTTTGAAGAACATCTGGATATAACTAATAAAGGCCACCAGGGATCCCAGGGTCAGCTGTTCCTCAATCACCTTCCCGCCTCCATACCAGATAAGCAGCGCAACAGCAAAAGAAGAGAACAGTTCCATGATCGGGGTAAAGATTGCAAATACTCGAATCTGTTTCATTCCCGCCAAGTAATTCTCATGACTAATTCGAGTGAAGGTGTCCAGCTGGAATCTCTCTCTGACAAAGAGCTGAATAATGCGGATACCGGTGATCCGTTCTTGTAGAAAGGCATTAATTCTTGCAACGGTTGCTCGCAGTTCCCTAAAGGCTTCTCGGGCCATCGAGCTGAAGAGAAGGGTAAGTCCGAATATAAATGGAATGAGGATGAAGCATACTAGGGCAAGCCGCCAGTTAAGGTAGAGGAGCACCACAAGGATGCCTGTCAAGATGAAAAAGTCCTTGAATACGGATATCAAAACTGACTTGAGCATCTCGTTGAGGTTTTCAATGTCATTAGTGACGCGGGTTACCAGGCGCCCGACAGGGTGGCGGTCAAAGAATCGCACGGCCTGAGATTGCATTTTCTGGAAAAGCGTAAGACGGATGTCCTGCATGATATGCTGACCGATGAATTCCAGGAGGTAGTATTCTCCGTAACTGAGTCCGAAGGAGAGGCCGAGGAAAAGGAGAAATATGATGCCCACCCATGTTACCCCTCGTATGTCTCTCGCCCTTATCTTTAGGATCTCCTCTTTTGGAAGGCTTTGTAGTAGCTCGTAAGGGACCAGAAAGGAGCCGTCTGACATAGCATGAATCACTTTGGTTTCTTCCTCTGGCACTGCTTTTTGCTGGAACTCAGAGTCTGTTTTCAAAAATCTTTCGGCCGTATGGATTCGGTGCTCCTTGTAGATATGAAGATCAATCGGATCGATTTTTCTTATGTTTGTGTGAGAAATGAAATACGAGGTGCCATCACTGCTCTTCTCCAGGAGATGGCCGTATTTATGTAGAACATCCTTGACCATGGGATCTCTGAAATTGATGGCAACATCTATACGGTACCATGAGGAGAGGATGTAGCGATCGATAGCAATCTTGGAAAGATAAGGAAAAGAGAGTTCAAAGAGAGTGATCAGGACGGCCAGGGAAAGTGCTTTGGCGATGGTCCTCTTGTGGGGGAGTGCGTAATAGGCCAGCTTCCTGAGAAGCCTAAGATTATAGGGCTTCCCCAGTTCCCCTTCTTC
>DATKYC010000087.1:0-4984 GCA_035528695.1 Acidobacteriota bacterium
GGAAACTTATGATCCTGGTTCTCATATATGCCCTTGAGACCCAAGATCACATGTTCCATCAACAGTGTCGGATTTCGCCTCTGTTGTAGATCTCGCTGGGCCTGATCTATCATGAAGACGCTATTGCCTAACGAATCTATACTAAAACTTCCCACCATACTTTTCAACTTGTGGAAAAAATCCACATTAACAAGCAGATGGTGAGCGCCTTCCTCCTTTAGGATCAGAAGGTCCCGGTACCACATCTTCCACATGGAGAGCATATCCGTCAGACCGGCCTCCCCGGTCTCGGTGATATCAAGCCCAACGTTCTTATCCTCCCCGGCACACTCTAGGGCCATCTCGAGTGCGTTCTCCTTGGAGAGGCTATGCAGCCCCACAAGCCTCTCAAGCCACTCCTGTCTCTTCTCCAAAAAACCAGCCTCACACATCCTGAGCGTACGACCCAAACTCCCTCCGGAAATCCTAGCGAGGACGATGGCTATTTCTTCCTTTAGACCCCTGTTCTCAACCAGCCAGGTTGCCATATACTGAGCAGAAAGGGGCTGAAAGGACACCCTTTGACACCGTGACACAATGGTCGGCAACAGATCAAGGGGCTCAGTGGCATCCAGGATCAGAATGTTTCCTGGTGGTGGTTCTTCCAAGGTTTTTAAGAAGGAGTTGGCTGCTTCATTGGTCATTGTTTCAGCCCGGTGAACGACACACACCCGGTATCTGCCCGACATTGGGGCAAAGCTGAGTCTACGGTTCAGCTCTCGTATCTGCCCGATCTTGATGTTTTGGCCGTCTGGGCTGATTGACAGAAAGTCAGGAAAGTTCCTGCTCAAAATTTGCCGACATGGCGGGCAACGATTACAACCCTCTCTATTGACCGGCTCACGGCAGTTGAGGGCCATTGCCAGAGCCATAGCCATGCTCCTCTTGCCAATCCCCGGGATCCCCGTGAAAAGATAGGCGTGAGAAATCTTTTCCCTGGTCATCACTTGTTTGAGGAATTCCTTAGCCCTTTGTTGACCCACTATTCCTGAAAATGCCATTAAAAATCTCTTATACTGCTTTTTTGGGTATAAATGGCTGAATATGGCCGAATATCGTCTCTTCTAATTTGTCCTCCGGCAGGGTACCATCTAACACGACGAACCTTTCATGTTCGTCCCTTGCCATGGAGACATAGCCGTTCCTCACGGCCTCGTGGAATGCCGTTTTTTCTCTTTCAAAGCGCTCCTGATCCTCTTCCAGAAGCATCTTATTCCTTGCCAAGGCCCTCTTCAGACCAACCTTAACCGGGCAATCAAGTAGAAAGGTGATATCAGGTCGGAGCCCATAAGAAGCCTTATCGTTCAAAGCCCTTATAAGCGCTATATCCTGTCCCCGCGCATAGCCCTGATAGGCCACCGTAGCATCAAAGAAGCGATCACACACAACCCATTTTCCCTGTTCCAGCGCTGGCTTGATCACCTCAGTTACATGTTGTGCCCTATCAGCGGCATACAGCATGAGCTCTGCTAGAGGTGTCAAGTTCCGGTTTTCAGAATCCAAAAGGATGTGCCTAATATGTTCACCTACTCGTGTGCCACCAGGTTCCCGAGTAATAATCGAGTGTATTGACGCCTCTCTCAAATGGGCCATGAGGCGTGTGGCCTGGGTGGTTTTCCCACATCCTTCTATTCCTTCAAAGGTTATAAACAATATCTACCCCGTAAGTATTTTCAGTCAAATAGAACCCGCACCTGTAAGTGATCCTCCGGTAACCCCGCGGGGTTTAGAGAAGACCTATGGTTCAGACAGGCACCCCCAAATACACACGGAAAAGGGCCTTTTCAGGCGCAGCCAGTATAGATAAAAAGGCACGGCTAATCAAGGAACAAAACCCTTGCATGTCATTGTTTCTTTGCGGCCTCGGGCGACAAATGGGTCTCTATTGAAATCATGAAATTTTTTTCTGCATTTTTATATTGACAAATCGAAAAGGATGAATAATATTACCCAACTTTAATGTTACTCACGTGATTCTCTACTTACCGCTGTAACGCTTATCCTCTTTCATTTTACATATGTAACTACTTAACCGATACCTGAATCTCCCGCGCAAAAGGAATCAGACGATACAACGCTCATGATTCATTTTGGGTCTCCTCTTTGAGTAGCGGCCCAGGAGCTGGCTTTACTCAACCGACCATGTGCAGATTGAATCAAAGCTCAACAGCACTTCTAAGAACAGAGAATCTACCCAAGAGCTATTAATTATTTGGAAAAGGGGTGAACTGATGGATAAGGCTCACAAAGAGTTTTTGGAAAGGCTTAACCTCAAGAGGGAAGAATTCGAGCAGGCACTGCGCCAGCTAAAGCAGAATCAGAAGGAATGCAGTGAGGAGTTCTCTGGTGGCAATATCAAGGACGAGCTCGATCACGCGCAGTTAGAGATCTCGCTAAATAATAATTACGGGCTTATTGAGAGAAAAACCAGGGAACTAAGGGATATAGATCGTCAAATCAGAAAAATTCTAAGGGATGAAAAATTCGGTGGGTGTGAGGAATGCGGACAGCCGATTCCCCTGGAACGTCTCCTGATCGTCCCTGAAGCATCACTTTGTATCAAATGCCAGAAGAAATTGGAAAAATTCGACCATTCAAGAAACCTGTCCAGCAGTTCTTACTCTCGTTTTGACCGTGGAGGGGAAAAGGAATGGGAATATTCTGATGAATTGGATGATCTCGAGATTGATCCCATGGACTCCGAGGTTGATTTTCCCTTCCAGATTGAAGAGGAAGAGTCTGAGGTCAGCTAATCCGGGAGAGAACCATGAACCCTCTCCCAGCTTCAGTAAATGACCCGAATTATCTTGGAACCCTTGGAGGATAACCTCCAGGGGTTTTACTTTTCAGAATCCAACCTTGTAGATCCCCCTCAAAATGGGTATCATGTGATCATTAAGCATCACCAGCGCAAAGAAGGAGACTTTATTGGAATTATTCCCGGAAAACCAGCAACCTAAGGTCTTCAGTGTCAGCGAACTGACCGCAGAGATCCAGCACATTCTTGAGGAACGCTTTGATTTCGTATGGGTTGAGGGCGAAATATCAAACTTCAGCGCGCCTGTCTCAGGCCACTATTACATGGTCCTCAAGGACGAAAAGGCGCAGATTAGGGCCGTCATGTTCCGCCCTCAGGCCCGCTATCTCAAGTTTATTCCTGAAAATGGTACGAAGGTGATCGCGCAAGGCAGGATAGGGGTTTACCCGCCGCGCGGAGAATACCAAATTATGCTTGACTATCTGGAGCCGATGGGTATGGGCGCGCTGGCCATGGCGTTTGAACAACTCAAGCAGAAGCTGGCCGCCCAGGGCGTTTTTGACCAAGAGATCAAGAAGCCTCTCCCCTTTCTCCCCCAGCGTGTGGCAGTCATCACCTCTCCCACCGGTGCCGCGATCCGTGACTTCCTGAAAATCATCCACAGAAGGTTTGCAAACATCGAGATTGTTGTCGTGCCTGTACGGGTTCAGGGAGAGGAAGCTACCGCGGATATTGTGAAGGCCTTGGATCTGGTAAACAGTGAGCTAAAGGTGGATGTGATCGTCTTGACCCGGGGAGGCGGGTCCCTTGAGGATCTTTGGGCCTTTAACCAAGAGGAATTGGCCCTGGCTATCCGACGGTCGAAAATCCCTGTGGTCTCAGCAATAGGCCATGAAATCGATCTTACTATCTCTGATCTGGCAGCTGATTTAAGGGCGCCAACACCTTCCGCAGCCGCCGAGATTCTTGTGGTGGAAAAGGAGTCTCTACTAAAACGCCTCGATGAGATGAGGAACCGTCTGGTGTCAGGGATTGCCATTACCATGAAAAACCGAACCCAGGTACTGGCACGTCTATCAAAGGGCCTTAAGGATCCCAGAAAACGTGTTATTGAAAGCTGGATGCGTCTTGATGAAATCCAATCCCGCCTTTTTAGGATCATCGGCCTAACTATTGCAGAACGGAAAAGGAGACTGAGGACGGAAGAACGTGGGATGGTCCTTCACTCGCCCTTGAATATCTTGACCTCGATGATGCAGCGGCTGTGTTTTCAACAAGATTTTTTACATCGGGCCATGAGAAGGCGACTCAGGGAGATGGGGATGGTCCACTCACACCTTGGGAAAAGGATGGAAGACCTGAGCCCCCTCTCAATTCTAAAACGCGGCTACAGCATTACCCGAAAATTACCGGAAAAAACCGTCTTGAAGGCAGCATCACAGACCCAAAAAGGAGATCGCCTTCAGGTGCTCCTGGCGCAGGGGGAGTTGGAGTGCCAAGTGGAGAAGGTGCGTTAAACAAGAAAGGGAATTTGACAGCAGAGGGGTGTCGTTATAGAGTCTTTGAAAGTTCGTGCCGCATTAACAGGGTTGAGGAAACGGAGGAAATATGGCTGAAAAAACGTTCGAAGAGGCGATGCAGCGCCTGGAGGAAATTGTGCACGACCTGGAGGACGGGCAGATGCCCCTGGAAGACGCTCTCAAGGTCTTTGAGGAAGGAATGAAACTATCCAAATTTTGTTCTGGGAAACTCGAGGAAGCTGAAAAAAAGGTGACTCTTCTAGTCCAGCAAAGCGGTGGAAGGCAGACACAGGTCCCTTTTGAGCCCAGGGAAGAAACCAATGCAGAGTGAGAACGTCTTCTATCTTAAGGCCTATCTCAGTGAAAAGCAGGCTATTGTGGAGCGGGCCCTTGAAGCTTACTTTCCTGAACCCGAGGGTCCTGCCTTTGAGGTGGCCCGCGCCATGAAATACAGCCTATTTGCAGGAGGCAAGAGATTAAGACCCATCCTCTGTATGGCCGGTGCCGAAGCTGTGGGAGGAAACGAAACTGATGTCCTTCCTGTCGCGTGTGCCCTGGAATTGATCCACACCTACTCCCTTATTCACGACGACCTCCCGGTAATGGATGACGATCAGTTAAGGAGGGGGAAGCCGACCAATCACATGGTCTTTGGAGAAGCTATGGC
>DATKYC010000088.1:0-3083 GCA_035528695.1 Acidobacteriota bacterium
TCTCAGAGTAATAGCGAACTGCTGCCCCGCCCTCCTCTCTTACCCTTTCAATTATTTCTCGGACCGTTTCCCTTACAAGCGTGAGATCTTCCTCTTTCCTCGAAACCGCCTTTTTCAAGTATTCCGCCATGACTCGAACACCTCCTTCTCAAAAAATTGGGGTCACCCACCAACACTAAATAAGCGGGTTATTACCAAGAGACTTAACGTGTCACTCCCTCACATTTATTCAATTATCTGTGCGTGTTCCCCAAATTAACCCAGGGCTTAGAAAAAGCTTCTCAATCTGGGGACCGTTTGTCAATTCAAAAGATCTGACCCCCATCTTCTCATTTTACACTTGAAAAATAATGTTTGGTATGCCAAATAATTACCGTACCCATCGAGGATTTTGCATATGCCAATCAATGATCGCCTCATATATCTTGTCTTTACTGCCCAGCAAAAGCTCCGTACTCACCTGAATAATGCCCTTGCTTCTGAGGGAATCAGGGTAACAACGGCACAGGCAGCCATTCTCTTCTTGTTACAAGAAAAAGACGGGCAAAGCATGAGCGAATTGAGCCAGGTCTTGTCAATTGACAACTCCACGATCACAGGGTTGATTGATCGTTTGCAGAAATCCGGGTTTGTGGAACGTATCGCAAGCCCAACTGATCGCCGCATTTCCCTGATTAAAATAACTTCCTCAGGAAAGGAGGAGGCCAACAAAACGAAACCCGTGATCACTAAAGTGAACGAGGAGATAAAAGCGGGTTTTTCTAATCGGGATATCGAGACATTTAAGACCGTACTTAGAGGCTTCTTTGAGAAATTCCGGAATGGTTAACTGAGTAGTAGAATGGCAACCGCAATCACCAAGAAATTGGGCCTTTTTCAAGAAAAGGTGGCCCGTTTTGCAGTAAGGGAGCTTGCCTGCCGAAACGATCTACATAGCATCGATCGGTTTCCTTTCGATATCTGGGAAAAGATGGGCCAGCAGGATCTGCTGGGCTTGACTATCCCACGAAGGCATGGCGGGCTCGGTGAAAATTATCTGGCAATGGCTATAGCCGGCGAGACCCTCGTATCGCATGGACACAATATGGGGATCGTCCTCTCTTGGCTTCTTCATCTTGCGGTGGGCCGGTTCTTAATCTGCGGGTTTGGCAACAAGGATCAGCGGGAAAAATTCCTTCCCAGAATTGCGAGAGGCGAGATGACCGCTTCAATCGCTGCGTCAGAACCAGGGGCAGGAGCCCATCCCAAGTATCTGAAGACCAGCGCGATAACACAGGGCAATATGTATCTCCTCAACGGCGAAAAAACATACCTGACAAATGGCCCTATAGCTGATCTTTTCGTGGTCATTGCCGTGACCGGAGAAGAAGCCGGCCAGAAGCGCTTTACCGCCTTTCTGGTCCCGAAGGATGCCCCCGGCCTTACCGTCAGCACTCCAATGAAACTCAATTTCCTCCGACCGTCCCCCCATTGTGCCATAACCCTTCAGAACTGCCCAATGCCTGCCTCAGCCGTTCTAGGAATAAGAGGCTCCGCATATCAAGACATGGTAAGACCATTCAGAGAACTGGAAGACGTATTGATGATGGGACCGGTTGTGGGCGGCATGAAAAGGCAACTGGAGCTTATAGTAGAGCTTGTCCAAAGGCAAAAAATATCCCTCACGGATGAGCTGAAGAAAGATCTGGGGCAGCTCCAGTCATTAATTCATTGTCTCAAGATCATATCCTACGAGGCAGCGGCCATGTTGGATAGTGCTGAAATACATTCCGAGTTTCTATCGCTCTTGCTCACTTCTCGATCTCTTTCGAGAAATGCCCAATCCACGGTTCGCCGGTTAATTACTGCATCAGGCCTCAAGGAAAACGATGAGCTGGATCGGCTCACCCACGACATACGCCACACTATGGACATTGCCGAAAACATTGCCCGGATCAAGCAGAAAAAGCTGGGGGAGAGTCTTTTTTTGAGAGAGGAAACATATGAAATCACATCATGACCAAAAATTTGCCTCTAAAGAGGATATTCAGAAGGGGTTCGAAAAGACGGGTTATATTTGCAGCCAGCAGGTAGCCACCACACTCTATCTCGCCTATCATCTGGACAAACCCATACTTGTGGAAGGGCCGGCCGGGGTGGGAAAGACTGACCTCGCAAAAGTCACAGCCACGTACCTTGGCATACCACTAATCAGACTTCAGTGCTATGAGGGGCTTGATGAATCAAAGGCACTCTATGAATGGAAATACGGAAAACAGCTATTATACACCCAGATCTTGAAGGACAAACTCAACGATGTCTTACAGGGGGCAGAAGGTCTAAGCGCGTCCATTTCGAGACTTCACAAATACGACGACATCTTCTTTTCCACCCAGTTCCTCGAGCCAAGACCCTTGCTTAAGGCGCTCCAGCAAGAAGAGGGCGCTGTGCTGCTAGTGGATGAAGTGGACAAATCCGATCAGGAATTCGAGGCCTTCTTGCTGGAAATTCTCTCGGACTTCCAGGTATCCGTTCCAGAGATTGGCACAATCCAGGCAATATCAAGACCCTTCGTCTTCCTGACGAGCAACAATACCAGAGAAATGAGTGAGGCCCTCAAACGCCGCTGCCTGCACCTTTTTATTCCCTTCCCCGAACCCGCCCTTGAAAGAGACATAATTCGGATTAAGGTGCCGGATGTGTCCGCAAATCTGCGGGCTCAACTGGTCTCCTTTATCCAGCAGGTCAGAAGATTAGACATCAAGAAGGTCCCATCAATTAGCGAAACCATTGACTGGGCCAGAGTGTTACTTCTTCTCCATTCATCAGTCCTGAATCCTGACGTCATCCGGGATACCCTTAATGTTTTCTTGAAGTTTGAAGATGACATTGAGATCGTCAAGGGACATCTTTACGAGATGGCGCGAAAGGCCACGAAGGAAGTTTGAGGACCAACGGATGGAGGAAGTTGTTCACAATCTGATTATTGCCCTTAGGAGCTCCGGTGTGCGTATATCCGTATCGGAAAGCATGGATGCCATGCATGCGGTAAAGCTTGTCGGCTACAAGGACAGGCAAACCTTGAAAGACTCTCTTGGGGCTGC
>DATKYC010000089.1:0-4712 GCA_035528695.1 Acidobacteriota bacterium
GCGGGACCAACATCAAAGGCCCTGAATCCGGTATCGCCCGGCTCAAAGAAGTATTTTTCTTCCGCAAAGAGATGCGTTTTCCGGTACCTCCCCACAAAGCCCGAAGGCCCAACAACCGCAGCTGAATTATAGAGGTGATCCCCATCCCTCTCTGCCAAACCGAAAACAAGAAACACCCCCTGCTCCTGCGCGAGCGCCATCATAGTCTGGCAGGTCTTTCCTGACGGGATCTCCTCAGCCAATGCGTCAACCTCCTCCTTGGAGACGAACTGGTAGCCGGTGTTAAAAAGTTCCGGAAGTACTATGAGATCAGCACGAATCATAGATAGTTCTTGGACAGCACAGGCAACGTTCGTATCCACCTCCCCAAACTCAGGGTGACTCTGATAGACTCCAATTCGCATCTTTGCCCTTTCGTATTAATTTAGGTCTTTGAAAATAGCAACCCGCGTTCGTCGGTTCATGGGTCCATTTCCTCCGTTCCAAGTCTCACGGCCTGGTCACTCCGGAAAAGGACCCACATAGCTTTTTGAGCCCCGAACCACAACAATAGGAGCTTTCCGGGTCACATGTCAAACGAGTTATTGGGTACTCTCCCCAATTCCGGCCCCAACAGGTATCCGAAGAGTGCGGTAGTCTTACCTCGAGCGCGCTCCAGCAGGGAGATTTCGTGATTGACAGCCATCCTTCATCTCCTTATACTTCCCGCAGAATGTGAACCGTCAGAGAAAACCTTAAGACCTTAAAATTGGCGGGGAATATACTGGGAGGGTTCAGATGCATTCACAAAAGATGAAGGGTGAGGGCAAGAGGCCCCCAATCGTCACCGAACCATTGTTATTGATCGCGGTGGCACTGGGGGCCTTTTACTGGGTGATAGATACCCTTATGTATGTTGTTGGCTCCAATGAGGCCAACTTTCTGAATCCCCTTCTGGGGCTCGGCACGCAGCAGATCTGGCAACGGTTGATTGTCCTGTGCTTTTTCGTCATCTTTGCCTCTCATGTGCAATTCACCATCAAGAAACGCCGCAATGCCGAGGCGGCGCTACAGGAGACCGAAGAGCGCTATCGTGAAATGGTGGAAACATCCACCGACACCATCATTTCCGTAAACGAAAAAATGGAGATCATCCAGTGGAACCGGGCAGCGTCTGAGCTTTTTGGTTTCTCCAAAGACCTGGTTATGGGCAAACTGGTTGACATCCTGATACCTGAACAATATAGGCAAAGGCATATCGAAGGGGTGAATCGGTTTCTCGCCACCGGCGAAGCGAGACTCATAGGAAGAACAATTGAGTTAGAAGGACGTCTTCGGGACGGAACTACAAGGCCTATAGAGCTCTCCCTGTCCGCATCGAACAAGGGCGGATCCTGGACCTTCACCGCTATTATAAGGGAAACCACGGAACGGAGACGGGCTTTGCAGGCGCTGCGTGAGAGTGAGCAAAGATACAGGAACCTATTTGAGGACTCCAGAGATGCGATTATGATTTGGACGGGGGAGGGGAAAATCCTTGCCGTTAATCAAGCTTCGCTGGATATATTCGGTTACACCATAGAAGGAATGATAGGCGCTGATATAGCTGATATGTATGTCAAAGCTGATGAGCTCACTAAATTCCAGCAGAAATTGGAGCAAGAGGGTGCGGTCCGGGGGCACGAGCTGAAGTTGAAGAAGAGGGATGGCACGGAGTTGGATTGCCTGTTGACCGCCACTGTGCGCAAAGGCAAAGACGGAAGCACATTAGGATACCAGGGCATCGCCCGTGATGTGACAGATCAAAAACGCAATGAGAATGAATTGAAGCGCACCCTGGAAACCTTGCGCAAAGCCATGAACGGAACTATCCAGGCCATGTCTCTGGCCGTTGAGAGCAGAGATCCATACACCGCAGGTCACCAGAAGCGTGTAAGCGATCTTGCCCGGGCCATTGCTCAGGAAATGGGACTCTCGCAGGAGCACGTTGATGGTATCCGGATGTCCGGCCTTATTCATGACCTCGGAAAGATATCCATACCAGCCGAGATCCTCACCAACCCTTCCCATTTGAGCGAAAAGGCATTCGAGCTTATCAAAGACCATCCGCAAGTAGGTTACAATATATTGCGTGAGATAGAATTCCCATGGCCTGTGGCCCAAATCGTTCTACAACACCATGAAAGGATGGACGGTTCCGGATACCCAAAGGGGCTTTCAGGTGATGAGATAAGGGTAGAAGCGCGGGTCTTGGCCGTGGCCGACGTAGTAGAGGCTATGGCCTCTCACAGGCCTTATCGCCCTTCACTGGGTTTAGAACCGGCCTTAGAGGAAATATCACGCCTTAGAGGTACCGCGTACGATCCAGCTGTAGTGGATGCCTGTTTGAGGATCTTCAGAGAGAAAGGCTACCAGATCAAGTAGGTGTTGCCTCCAGTCCTTACTCCCCACAGCAGCCCTTTATAACCGACGGTCTGTTTGCTCAGCCGCCAGTCTTCCTAACATGGGGCGATGCTATCTCCTGAGATCGGACTCTTTCATCCATATCTCCTTATGCGCCCAGATCTCTCTTCTTCTCCCCAAACTCTTGTTTATCCATCTCGCCCCTGGCATATCTCCTTTTGAGGATCTCAAGTGCTGAATCACCCCCGGTAGCACCCTGACTCCCGCTTCGCGTCGAGGTGATCAGCCACCGGATAAGGAAGACAATGCCTACAATTACTGCAACTCTGCAAGTGAACTATCTTTAGTGACTATCTCTGCCTCAAAGGATGATCCCCGTCCTTAACTTCCCCCAATTTCAGGTTTGGGTTTCCGGTGGATTTCAGGTAGTTCTCAAGCATCTCTCTCGCGGCGTTCACCTGCTTCAGGCAAAACGGCCACAATTGTCTTATCCGGGTTATCAGACCGGTACAGGGATGCCAATTCTCGTCTTTTTTTCTGTATCTGATTTCTCAATTCTTCTTTTTTGTTGTAAGTCTTCTAAGTCGACTCGTCCTGCTTTTTGGACAGTTTCTCCATGAGGTCCATGATTCCTTGACCGTTGCCCATCATTCCATATCCACCACCCATCATTGAACCTCCACCGTGGCCACCAGCGTATGTCACTGTTCCAATGCCGAATGTGGCAACCACTGCTACTGCAAACAAGAAAATCCTCGTCTTCATTTCAATCTCCTCCTTCTCTTTCTTATCTTTCTACTTATAGCTCGTAGGACATTCCCTGTTCCAAGCCTGTCTTTATTTCTCAACCAAAGATTCCAGGCTTTCTCACTGTGCGCGAGCCCGGAATTCACACCACCAGTTCCTCTTGCGCCCTAGTCTTCTAAAAGCCTCCAAGACCTTAAAGGGATTGTGAATTCTCTGCACTGAAAGGCCCTTCACCTGCCTTGAGGCTTCAACGCTCAGAGAAGCTGACCCATTTGTGCTCATGGAAACTGACCCTTTGTATGCACGGTTGGTTGTGAGGAGATAGAATGGGGAGAGTGTGAGTGATAGGAGAGATGATAAAATGGGGAGATAGGATTGCGAGGGGAGATATGGTGTTATCGGAATCAGGTAAGCTTATCTGGTTTTTCTTCCACATCAGGAACCCTGAGTGAAGGGCCATTGATAGTGATGGTAATACGATGGTGTTTGAGGCGATCCAGGAGGGCCTCTACAAGTGATTTACGTTTGAAGAGGTCGTACCATTCCGGGTAGTCGAGATTGGTAGTAATGATGGTTGATTTTTTCCCATATCGTTCACCCCTCAACTTGAAGAAGGCATTGACTTGTTCAGGATTGAGGGTTAGGTAACCCAGCTCGTCGATGACCAACAGATCGTAACGACAAAGACGATTGATGAGTTTTGGAGTAGTGCGATCAGCCAAGGAGGCATAGAGTTCATCAAGGAGATCTTGTGCATTGTAGAATCGCCCCCGGTATCCGGAGATTAATGCCTGGCGCAAGAGTCCTATGGCCAAACCGGATTTACCTGTTCCGGGGTTGCCGATAAAGACGATGTTTTCCACCCGGTCGATGAATGAAAGGTGAGCCAGTTCCAGGAGTTGAGCCCTATTAACACCTGGCTGTTTATCAAAAGGGAATGTCTTGAGAGTCCAGTCCCATGGGATTCTGGCCTGTTTGAGACGGTAATTGAGGCTGCGTTCCTGCCGGTAGGCATGCTCTTCCATGAGGATACGATAAATGACCTCTGAGATGGGGGTTCCGTTTTTTTCCGCCCTTGAGAGTTCCTGATCCAGGACGTTTGTCATACCCCTGAGACGCAGCTCCATGAGCAACTGATAGATTTTTTCACGCACTATGATTCATCCTGTTCTATGTTAAAGAAGTCGCCTGCGACCCTTTTAAGGATCATTTGTTCAAGGCGATTCAGGTCATAGAGCCCATAATGAAGGGCCTGCTCAATGGCATTCTTAAATGCATCGGCAGGATATGTTCTCTTGAGATCCAAGAGTCTCCGCATTTGTCTAACCCCTCTGCCGCTCGAACGCTTTTGCAGCTCCCGCACATACTGATCCAGGCTGTCATAGTGTCCGGTCAGGGTCTTTTCTTCCTTCGATGGACCATTGTGGGCCCTATATCGGCTAAAAGGGCGATGGTGTCCCTTGGCCGTGACTCTGGTGTTGCGCTTGTCCATGATCCTTTGATGCTGGGCGATTTTTTGATTTTTGAAGAAGACCGTGACGTCATCCCATGACTTATGGACCTCGACCTGTTTTCCCAGGAAT
>DATKYC010000090.1:0-8551 GCA_035528695.1 Acidobacteriota bacterium
ATGGAGAGTGCTTTCATGGCATCTTCCTGCGGGCCAATGGTGTTTTCAGGGGAGCATTGGATGACAATATCTCCGACTTTTTTCCGGCCCCATTCTTCCCGGGGAATTTCCTTCACCTGCCGGGAGGTTACGCAACCTATGAGCCTCCCGGAATTCACAACGGGGAACATCTTATAATGATATTTGTAGATGTAATTTTCCACGAGTTGTTCAATGGAAATGGAAGGCTCAACCACCACAGGATCTGGCTCCATAAAGCGTCGTACCGGCTCCCCTTCCAGGGCCTTTCGTGTGATAAGCTGTTGATAGGACGCCTTTGCTGCACCATGAAGGAACATTCCGATCAGGAACCACCACATGCCGCTGATGAAATCCCCACTGAGCACATTCCACACCCCCAGGATGATGAAGCCGATACTGAACGCAATACCGATCGTGGATGAGACGCGCGTGGCCCAGCGGAGGTTCTTCTTTATCAGCCATAGGACTGACCGAAGCACCCGCCCCCCGTCCAGTGGAAAGGCGGGCAGAAGATTGAAAGCGGCCAGGAGAAGATTAATCACGAAAATATACCTCAGAACTCCATTGACTGGCTTGGGCCATCCGCCCAGCGTTCCCATAAGGTGCATACCATAAAACACAAGGCCAATGATGATACTGGAGAGCGGGCCCACAATGGCCATCATAAATTCAGCCTTGGCGCTTGGGGGTTCATCGCTCATTTCAGCAACGCCACCAAAAATGAAAAGGGTTATCCCTTTCATAGGCATACCGTAGCTTCTCGCCACAAGTGAATGAGAGAGCTCATGGAGGATGATTGAAAGAAAAAGCCCCAATGTCCCAGCGATACCCATACCCCAGTAGTCCATCACAGAGAGGCCTTTGTAATGGAAGGGGAAAAGACCTTTAGAAAGGGACCATGTTACCAGGATTACGATAATGATCCAGCTCAGGTCAATCCGGACTTCAAAGCCAAAGAGTTTGAATAGATTTATGCGTTTTCCGAACATGGCTCACCTCAACCTCCAGAAGTGCACTTCAAAAAATTGTTTGGAGAGATCTTCAAGACTATGCTGAAACGAAGGACGCGTTACCAGTCCTTCGCGACGAGACACGGGCCCTGTGCTCATTCAGCTCTTCCCTGCGCCTCGAAAACACCAACTGTCATCTTCATCTTGAAGAACAGGGGCGTGCTTAGCTTACAATAAGACTTATCTCTTTTGTGTCTTTTAGGTTTTCGGACTGAATAGTGGCTCTCACATTATATACGCCTTTTTCCGCAGTCGAAGGTAAAGGTATGGGCACCGTTGAGGTATAAGTTCCTCCCACACGATCTACACGTACTTCAGGTTTGCCAACTAGTTCACCATTGTGTGTTATCTCCCGTACCTCGGTTATGGTGACCTTGGTTTCGGGGGAGGGAGTGAGCACAGCATACTTCATGTTGAGCTCTACAACATCTCCTGGGTGGACAGTTTGGGGTGAAAAATGGGTTTATTTTACGAGCCTTGAGGCTATTGTTGCCACGTGTTTGCCCTGAAACCTCGCCGCCGCCAGTTCATTATCGCTCGGGGTCCGCTCACCCTGGCTGCCCGCAATGGTTGATGCTCCATAGGGGGATCCACCGCTGATTTCATCAATACGCATCTGTCCTTGGAACGCATAGGGAAGGCCGACAATTACCATCCCTTGATGGAGGAGGGTCACGTGAAAACCAAGTATCGTGGACTCCTGCCCTCCGTGTTGGGTAGCGGAACTTGTAAAAACACTGCCTACTTTGCCGACTAATGCCCCTTTAGCCCAAAGCTGACCTGTTGCATCCAGAAACTGGCGCATCTGGCCGCACATATTTCCGAAACGAGTTGGTGTACCAAATATGATTGCATCTGACAAAGCAAGCTCATCCACCGTGCAGACAGGAACATGAGAGAATGTCTTCTGGGCTTCAAGGGCTCCCATTTTGCTAAGAACTTCTTGTGGGAGTGTTTCGGGAACCCGCCGCATCTCCACCTCGACGCCCCTGACCTCCTTTGCACCTTCAGCAATGGCCTCTGCCATACGGTAAATATGCCCATACATGGAATAAAAGACGACTAAGACCTTCATGGTTAGTCCTCCTTACTTGAGAGTTGCAATTCAACCTATGCACTCTTCTTTTTTGCAACTTTTTCGATGACCCTTTTCAATTTCTCCGATACCTCCTCAGCGATCTTCCTCAATTCCTCGCTCTTAATGACTCCCAGAGCTGACACCGGATTAATGGCCGACACGTGCGCCTTCTGGTCACCAGTCTCATAGACGATCACGTTGCAGGGGAGAAGTAACCCTACGTCCAGATCAGCAAGAAGAGCCCTGTGGGCGTAAGGGGGATTACAGGCCCCCAGAATTACATACCTCCTGAAATCCACGTCTAGCTTTTTCTTCAGGGTCGCCTTCACATCGATCTCTGTCAAAACACCAAACCCCTCGGCTTTCAAAGCATCTGTGACCATCGCAACCGCCTCTTCATAGGACGTCTCCAAAACCGCGCTAAAAGCGTACTTCTTTAACTTTTCCATGGCATTGTCCTTACTCAATAAAATTCTTTTTCTCTTCCTAAAATTCATTCTTGCTTATCTCCCCACTGGAGTGTCTCTGTTCCACTGAATCCAATTCCGACCTCTTCATTATCCCAGATCTCTTTTCTTCTCTTCAAATTCCTCTTTATCGATTTCACCTCGCGCATACCTTTTCTTCAGGATGTCCAGGCCAGAATCCTCTGATCTACCCCCGTGGCCTCCCATACCGGCGGATAACACCAGCCACCTGATCAAAAAAATAATTCCCACAATCACGGCGATCCAAAAGGCGGCCATGATGATCATTCCGAACCACCCCGTGCCATACCCCCAACCCATCATGCCAGGGCCCATGCCCCAACCTTGATGACCACCCCATTGTGCGAGAATATCGTTAGGAAATATTTGAGCGATATTCATGTCTTCTCCTCCATTTTTGAGGTTAAGAATAGGTGGTTCCCCGCAAGTCGACTGGTACTTTTGGGGAACCGCAAAGGATTCAGTAAGCGGAGCGCATCCAGCCCGTGTATTTATCAACGGCTATCTTGTCCACCAGAGAATTATCTTTTGTGAGTATCTCCGCCTCAAAGGTTGAGCCCGTATCTTTGATTTTTCCCAGTTTCAGGTTTGGGTTTCGGGTGGATTTCAGATAATTTTCTAATAATTCTTTTGCGTCATCTTCTTCCATTGGCTTCTGCGGTTGCTGGTATTGCCGGCCATACCCATAGCCGGGACCCATCATGCCCGGGCCCATACCATGGCCAGGTCCCATCATACCTGAGCCCATGCCCCAGCCTTGGTGCATCATACCGGGACCCATCATACCAGGTCCCATGCCATAGCCAGGTCCCATCATACCAGGGCCCATGCCATAACCTCCACCCGGACCCATGGGCCTGCCACAATTGGGGCAGTACGATTGTCCGTAGCCCGATCCACCCATCATCCCGGGTCCCATCTGGGCATTTCCTTTGACCATATAAAGGCTAATTCCCAGGGCGAAGGCCAAAACGAAAGCAATTATAGCCTTTTTCATAACTTACTCCTTTCTTTAGTGAGGATCTGATCCATCCTCAGTTAAGTATTCCCCCACAAACTTCCCAGTTGCCCGAGAAGCTTCCCCAGAAACTCCATTAATGGTCGCCCTCCTCACCTCCCTTCTAAACACCTCGGTCTCAAGGTAGTTCGAACTGCATGTGCCATACTTGCCATTCTTCCTCATAAACCGCCGGCTATTCTAAATGCTCTAGGCATAAGCTCATCTCATTTCTGTCCTCTATTACAGCTGGTCTTGAGCCATCTCAGGCTTATTTTAGAATGTTTTAGTTTGATGTAAATGGGGTGTAGCCTGTATTAAGGCCGAATAATGGCTGTATTTTTGCGCTCACGAAGCTGAGTAGTGGCGTCTCTGGGATCACACACGTTGAATACTGAAATAACGCTTTTGTTGCTGGTTAGAGAAAGTTTGGCCTTTTGAGAGTGTGACAGAAAATTGAATAATCTCCGTAAACTTATACAGGTGGGGCAGGGGCGAAAGCTATTATCTCTTAATAACCAATACTGGCTTCTTGCATTTTCTTATCACCTTTTCTGAGACAGAACCGAGAAGCATTTCTTCAAGGTTGCTCCTTCCATGAGATCCAATAACAATGAGGGAGATGTCTTCCTCTTCCTCGGTTTTTAATATCTCTCTCAATGGGTTCCCTATTTTAGTTCTTTTCCGAACCTCCAGACCACATTTCTTTAATTCTTCTTCTATCTTCGTGAAAGACTGCTCTGTCTCTTCTTTCATCATATTTTCTAACTTTTCGAAACTGCTCTCTGTTCCGTACCTATGCACAGCCTCAACTGATCGTTCATCGATAACATGTAAAAGTATCACCTCCTTTGCTCCCCCCTCTCTTAACTGCTTGATATAGTCCAATCCTTTGTTCGATACATCTGAAAAATCTGTTGGGTATAGAATCTTTGTGAACATAGTCATCCTCCTTTTCTCGTCATTAAGCCACTGTTGCCTTTCAAAAAGATTACTTTGCTGGATGGTTCGTTGTTTCCTGCACTGCCCACCAGCTCAAAGAGGCCAGTTTTTTCATCTCGGAGACTTCTGATAATAGGGTAACGCCTCGGGAATATAGGTCTTGAGGCTGGCAATCCTCGAAGCAGGAGCAGGGTGGGTGGATAAGAACTCTGGAGGTCGAGACCCTTCTTTCTTGTTCATTCTTTCCCAGAAGGGAACAGCCTCCCTTGGATCATATCCAGCCCGCGCCATGAGCATTAGACCGATCTGATCTGCTTCGCTTTCATGAAGCCGGCTATAGGGGAGCAGTAGTCCCACGCTTGCACCCACACCGAATGCAGCCATAAAAAGCTCACGGGTCTGGCCGGGCTTCTGGGACAATGCAAGCGACAGAGCCATCCCACCCATATTTACGAGGAGGACCTGACTCATCCTCTCGTTTCCATGTTCAGCCATCGCGTGGGCCACCTCGTGTCCCATCACAACGGCAAGGCCTGTTTCAGTCTGGGAAATCGGGAGAATCCCCGTATAGACAGCCACCTTCCCCCCGGGCATTGCCCAGGCATTGACAACTTTATCATCTTCAATAAGGTTGAACTCCCACTTATAATCCCTGATCTGACTCTCCCTGCCCGAATCCCTAAGAAAAGCCTCTGACGCCCTTGCGATTCTCTGCCCCACGCTTCGAACCATTTGAACTTTATTAGGATCCGTCGAAAGCTTGGATTTTTTTAGTACCTGATCGTACTGTTGGAGACTAAGGGTCAACAACTCTGTTTGAGGGACAAGGTGCAAACCTCTCCGTTTAGTAATAGGCACTTCCGCACACCCGCTGAAAAAGACAACGATCATCATGACGAAGGTCAAGTTAAATAACAGGTAAAAAATTCTTTGCTGGAAGCGCATGGTTTTCATTCTAATACCCTCCTTTCCAATCTCAAAGGACTCGGACCGTGCCGCGGCACCGGCACTTAACCCTGAAGTAAAGGATATACTAGATTCTGATGAGGCCTTGAGAATCAATAAATTAATCGGACTATACGGTTGAGTTGAAACACTATTTGCCGATGGCTTTAAGTATCGCACTGGCGAATTCAAGGTCTGACTGTGCACCAACTATGCTATGCTTTTCATTGATCACACTATGAGGCACTCCGCTAACATTATACTTAACCACGAGAAAAGGAAATTCTGAGCCTTCCACCATATCAGCGGTTATATGGTCACTGGCCATAGCAAACCTGTGGGCGGTGCGGACCACACCGGGACAATAGGGTCAGGTAGGGGAGACCAGCACCTGTATATGCACAGGCCGGTCGACCTTAGCCAGTTCTGCTGTTACTTCCTTACTCAGCTCAGGATTTCTTTTTCCCACATCAATGATATCACCTATGAGGACATTAATTTCGAAACCACTGGGGAGCCCATAGAAATGTAAGCCATAATCCCTTTCTCCTATCAAAACAATTGCCGGAATCTTGTCCACTCCGTAATTCTTAGCAAGGCCAGCTTCTGACACAAAATCGTGCACCTCGAGAGAGAGTTTGTCCGAAAGGCCAGAGATTTCCTCAAGCAATTTCCTGGTCATCTCACATTGCTGACACTCTGTCTCCTGGGTGAACATAACGATCTTAACATCCTTCTCAATCTCCTCAAAGACCTTCTTTACCTTTTCCCTGTCCTTTTCTTTTAGTAGTCCCATGGCTCACCTCTCTATATCAAGGATTTGTTGATAATATAATTGTATGCAGATAAGGCGGCCTTGGCCCCCTCGCCAGCAGCTATTACAATCTGCTTATGCGGAACAGTGGTCACATCCCCGGCTCCAAAGAGCCCTTCCACATTGGTCCGGCAGGAGCAGTCTACAATCACCTCACCTTGCTCACTTAGTTTCACGAGGTTCTTGAACGACTCACTGTTCGGCAGGAGTCCGATCTCCACAAAGACCCCATCTGTATCCAGCCTCTCTTCCTTTTCAGTCTCACGGTCCTTAACAACCACCCCCATGACCCTCTCCTTGCCCTCTATCCTGACAACCCTGTGGTAGTCGAGGAATTTAACCTTATTAATCTCCTTCACTTTTTCTTGAAGAGCTGCGTCTGCCTGCCACCCTTTGATGAAGTTTATGAGGCTTACCTGTGCCTCTACCTTCAAAAGATCCATGGCAGTAGTAAAGGCTGAATTGCCGCCCCCCGCCACGACCACCTTTTTTCCTTTGAAAAACGGGGCGTCACATGTGGCACAGTAGGCTACACCTTTTCCGACCAACTCCTTTTCTCCAGGCACATTGAGGGGACTATGGCGTTTGCCGGTAGCCAGAATCAAGGTCTGGCTTGAATAAATCTTCCCATCATCTGTCAGAACCTTGAAGGTGTCCTTCTCTCTCTTGACTTCGGTAATAGCTGTCCCCAGGCTGAGAGGTATATCGAAACTTTTTACATGCTCCTCAAACATATCGACCAGGTCCTTTGCATTTATACTTTGAAACCCAAGCCAGTTTGCGATCTCTGATGTTTCTCTCACCTGGCCTCCAAAATCCTTGGTGATAATCGCCACATTCATCATCTTTCGGGCAGCATATACTGCTGCGCTCATGGCCGCCGGACCTCCACCCACGATAAGAAGGTCATAACGTCCATCAGGTTCTAACCTCTTCGCATTCTCTAGAAATGAACTGTCTAGAGAAAATTCGGGAAAATCCATGGTCTTTCCTCCCATATGCATGAACACTCTCCCATGATTTCGTAAAACCTTTCACATCTTTGCATGAAATTCTTCGGCCTATTTAAAGCCGTTCTTCTATCTCTATGACCTTGAGGGTTATCTTAATGACCGAGTCGGGATTGAGAGACATGGAATCTATCCCCTCTCTCACCAGAAACTCTGCGAACTCCGGATAATCGCTCGGGGCCTGGCCGCAAAGGCCACTATGCCGCTGATTCCTTTTGGTACCCTGAATAGCCATGGAAACCATCTTCATCACCCCGGGGTCCCGCTCGTCAAAGTCATGGGCCACCAGCTCTGAGTCACGGTCAACTCCCAGGACAAGCTGGGTCAGGTCATTGGAACCAATTGAAAAGCCATCAAATAGCTCGCTGAATTCATCAATCAGTATGACATTATTGGGGACTTCGCACATAATATAGACTTCAAGTCCATTTTTTCCTCTTGCGAGGCCATTCTTGGCCATCTCGGCAATCACTTTTTCACCCTCATCCACCCGCCGGCAAAAGGGAATCATGATAATGAGGTTGGTCAATCCCCACTCTTCCCGAACACGTTTCATCGCCCTGCATTCAAGGGCAAAACCTTCCCGGTATCGATCATTGTAATAACGTGAGGCCCCGCGAAAGCCTATCATGGGGTTATCTTCTTCCGGTTCGAAGTCCTTTCCTCCAATGAGGCTTGCATATTCATTGGTCTTGAAGTCGCTCATACGCACAATCACTGGTTTAGGATAAAAAGCGGCAGCTAAAATCCCCACACCCTGGGCAAGTCTTTCTACAAAGTAGTCCTCCTTATTCTCATAGCCGAACGTGAGCTCATTAATCTTTTTCTTTACCGCCTCATCCGTTACCCTCTCGGGATGGACGAGGGCCATGGGATGGATCTTTATGTAACTGTTGATGATAAACTCCATACGCGCGAGGCCTATGCCGTCATTAGGAATCATTGAAAGGGAAAATGCCTCTTCGGGATTTCCAAGGTTCATCATAATCTTTGTTTTTGGTCGCCGCAGATCCTTGAGAATGAGTTTTTCAACATGAAACGGAAGTATGCCTTCATACATCTTACCCTCTTCGCCCTCTGCGCAACTCACCGTTACTTCATATCCAGTATGGACCCTCTCCGTCGCATCTTCTGTACCAACCACAGCTGGAATGCCAAGCTCACGGCTTACAATGGCTGCGTGGCAGGTCCTCCCGCCCCTGTTTGTGACAATGGCAGCTGCGGTTTTCATCACAGGCTCCCAATC
>DATKYC010000091.1:0-3366 GCA_035528695.1 Acidobacteriota bacterium
CCATACGGCAAGGCCGGAAGCTATGCCATACAGGGAATCGGTTCCTTTATGGTCGAATCGATATCAGGATCGTATACGAATGTGGTGGGGCTACCACTATGCGCTCTGATCAAGGCCCTTATCTTGGTGGGCGCCCTGGAGTGTTTTCCTCTGCCGAAAGATTTCTGACAGGATGGCACCCCCGGCCACTCCTACATTGAGCGAATCCACATCTCCCGGTGACGGAATGCTCACGACCTGGTGACATCGCTCTTCTATCGACCTGCTTAAACCCCTCTGTTCGCTTCCCAGGACCAGGACCAGATCCCTGTTCCAGTCAAACCGGTATATTGACTCCGAACCTTTAGCGGATGTGCCAATTATCCAGAATCCCTTCTTGGCAAGAAGATCCAGTGTCCTCCCAATATTTACTACCATGGCGATAGGGAGATACACATAGGCTCCTGAGGAGCGCTTGAGAACCTGGGGGGTGATGCGGGCTGAGCGGTCCTTTGGAATTATCAGACCCTGGGCCCCGAAAAAAGCAGCTGTCCTGATGAGCGAACCGAGATTCCCTTCATCCATGATGTGATCAGTAGCTATAACAAGGGCCTGGCCCTTATTCAGTAAAGATATGTCAATGAGGTGGTCGAGATTGGCGTAAGCAAATTTCTCAGCAAACGCCACCATACCCTGGTGGGCTATATCCGGTAAAAGGGCGGAGATTTCCGCGGCTTTCTTACGCCGGATAGGGATATTTTTCTCCTTCGCAAGTTGGAGGATCTCCTCTGTACGGCCCGGCTTTTTCCCCTCCGCTATCCAGATCTCCTTGATCCTGGGCTGTCCACGAATCAGGGTTTCGCGTACTCCGTGAAAACCGGGGATGTGGTAAGGGACTTCTTCTCTAATGAGATGACCTCCTTGTTCCTCCGTTCCCACGTGCCATGGTTCCAGCTTTGGTTTGACACATGAAAAGATCTTTTAAAACTCTTGTTAACCAGAGGCATAAGAAGTCAAATGCCAATTATGTCCTTGACCTTCGCCATCTGGCGAGCAGTTCGGCACCGCTCCGCTACGATAACGGATTGCGCCTCACCCACTGCCTTTTCCATATTATCATTGATGATGACGTAATCATACCACGCGCACTCTTTGAGCTCCTCGGAGGCCTTTTCCATTCTAGTTCTTATGGCGCTCTCATCATCCGTGCCCCTCTCCCTTAGCCTTTTTTCGAGGATATCCAGGGACGGGGGGAGCACATATATGAGCACGCTGTTTGGGAAATGTGTTCTTATGTTTCTTGCCCCTCTTGCATCCAAGTCCAGAAGGACGTCAACCCCCAAAGCGCTCTGTTTATCGATACTTGAAAAGGACGTGCCGTAAAAATCGTTGTAGACTTTGGCCCACTCTACAAAGGCTCCTGTCTCTATCATCCTGCTAAATGTCTCTTTATTTACAAAGTGATAGTCGGTACCATCCACCTCGGTGCCTCTGGGCTCTCGGCTGGTATGGGATATGGAATACCCTAAAGACTGAACCCTCTTTCTCAATTCCTTGACAATAGTTGACTTCCCGGCTCCTGATGGAGCGGAGATCACGAATAGTTGACCCGACATACCCTATTCTTCGATATCTTCCTTGTTTAGTGTGCAGTTTGGGCTGAATCTCTGCGCAATGGTTTCACACTGGATTGCTGAGAGTATAACGTGATTGCTGTCGGTAATAATCACCGACCTGGTGCGCCTCCCTTGGGTAGCATCAATGAGCCTCTTTTCCTCGCGGGCCTCGTCGCGAAGGCGCTTCATAGGTGCAGCATTTGGAGAAATGATAGCTACAACCCTCCTGGAAACAACCGAGTTTCCAAACCCAATATTGACAAGCTTGGAAGCCATCAGAAACCTCCTTTCATTCCACGTTCTGGACCTGCTCTCGCAGTTTTTCCAGTTCGGCTTTCATTTCCACCGCAACCTTTGAGATGAGGAAATCAGAAGACTTGGTGCTGAGTGTATTCACTTCTCTATTCATCTCCTGAATCAAGAACTCCAATCTTCTTCCCAGCACATCTTCCAGATCAAGGTATTCGCGAAATTGGGCGAGATGACTCCTGAGGCGCACGACTTCCTCTGTGATGTCTGATCTTTCGGCTAAAAAGGCGACCTCTTGGGCAAGCCTGCTCTCATCCACTGTCACGTCTTCTAACATTCGATCAAGATTATCTTTCAGCCTCTTTCGGTATTGCTCAACCAAGTCAGGAGCACGTCTTGCAACCTCGCCCACATAGTGTTCAAGGAGATCAAGCCTCTCTTGAAAATCGGCCGCTATGGCCTGCCCCTCATTGGTCCTCATCACCTCGAGAGAGTCGAGAGCTAACCTCAATACCTCTTGGAAACCGTGCCGTAATTTGTCTACCTCTACCTCTTCCGGTTTAAGAAGGATCACATCCTTCATTTGACAGAACGAATCCAGCTTAACTTCTTGATCGAGGCCAAATTCCTGTCCCAGTTGATTGAAAATTTTTAAATAGGATTTTACCAGTGGCACATTGAGTTCGAGGTTGTAATGAATATCCTCACCACCATTTTCTATTTGAATGGAAACCTCTAATCTTCCCCTCTTGATTTTAGAGGATATAATGGATTTCAGCTCCTTTTCAAGTGCCTGAAAACTCTTTGGAATTCTGAGCATGATATCTCTATAACGATTATTGAGCGACCTAATCTCGGCAACGAACGAGTTATCCCCTTGCTGGTACTCGGCTCTGCCATATGCAGTCATGCTTTTAATCAAGGCGTTTCATCTCCCTCAATTGGCTCATGTACTGTTTTCTCACCGCGTCAAAAAGCCCTATAATCTCTTGTTCCGCATAATCGGGATAGGTCCACTCAAGCGGTATAAAACCGCCCCTTTTGAAAAGAAGCGTCAAATCTGCATAAATCCCTTTTGATAAATAGACCCGATGTATATAGTTTTTCCCAGTGGCCAGAATCAACCTTTCTGCAGATATGTAGCCAGGATCGATGTTCACCAACCTATTTCCTTCATTCAGATACTGTCCTTCAATCTCGTTAGTCTTAAGCTTGATTTCTGCAAGATTATCGGGAGGAACCAGTTCCTCAAAAGAAATTAAACGGCGAAAGAGCGGCCAGCCCATCTCCCGGGCGTAATATTTTGTGCGGTCAAAAAGCAGTTCTCTGCTGATCCAATCCACCGGTCCATATACTTCTGAGAGCCGATCAATGACCTTCTCAATGAGTCCTTTTTGTGGTGAAAACAGGCCGGATATGAGCTTCACATAATCAGGCTCATGCGGATGACTCATACACACTATTCCTTATGTGCAATTGGAGTTGAAGCTCCCTGCAGTCCCGCACCAGTGCGGGACGGGGA
>DATKYC010000092.1:0-6174 GCA_035528695.1 Acidobacteriota bacterium
TGAGTTTTTCAAAGGGCTGGAAAAAAGTGCTATCGAGAAGATAGCTGGTCTATGCCAGGTGCGGAGATATGAACCCGGAGAATATGTGTTTTGCCAGGGTGATTGTGAAGAGCATCTCTACATAATAGCCGAAGGTTGCGTGCTATTGAAAAGATCCCTGAACGCAGGCACCCGCAAAGGGAGCGTTGTAATAGGAATTCTCGCCAATAAAAGGGTATTTGGTTGCTGGTCTGCTCTTCTGGGTAAAGTTAACTACCTCCTGTCTTCAGCAGTTTGTGAAAAACCCACAAGAATTGTGCTCATAAAGGGAGCGGATTTAAGAGAGATGATGGTCAGCAACAGGGAGCTTGGAGTTAGTATGTTGAAAAACCTTTGCTTTTTACTTCTAGACAGGATGCGGGGGACGTATGCTGCTATGGAGAAAATTTAAAGGCTTTCTATCAACTGCAATGATTTATGCCGAAAACCTTTCGTAGAGAACTATTCGGCGCGACAATAATGCTCACGCCTTTTGAGCGGTTGCTATGAGAAATTGGCGATCGTCTTTTCTCTTTTTATCTCCCAATATACCATCTTTCTACCTTTATGAACCGGCCCTTTTCGCAAGATTGAAGAACCAACAACGGGCCGCCACAACAAGTAAAGAGTGGGCAGCCTATTTCAACGATATGTGATACCGTATTTCTTCCGGCAGCGATTCCTCTTCACCGGTACACGCGATTTTCATACCTCTCTGTTTATACATCTGGGTACCGGTGAATTTTGTTATGCCTGTCTGTTTTTGATATACTTAATATACTCAGTTTCCCAATAAACAAGGATGGTTGACCAAAACAAGGAAATATTTCAGCGTGGGCATCCATTTGGTGAACCTTTCTCATTAACCGGGGGATAAGGTTTCAGGCAAAGCACCATGAATCAGAAGTATGTGAAAAACGGGCCAAGCCCTGTGAAGGTGTCCCTTAATTTAGGGATCGTAGGGGCAGGTAAAACGGCGAAGTCATTTTTTGAGAACCTGCGGAAAACCCCTCTAGCTCACGTGGATATCAATCTTGTTGGCGTCTGCGACATAAATCCAGAAGCAGAAGGCATCCTTATGGCTAAGCAGGAGGGCATTTATACCACTGATGACTTCCTGAATATCTTCAAGATTAAGGACCTTGATATTGTCATTGAGCTTACAAACAGCCGCGAAGTCTTTCTTGAACTCATACGTCTCAAACCTAAAGGGATAAGCGTTCTGGATCATAACATTGGGAAGATACTAGAAGGCCTATTCGCCATCGATCAGAGTTTGAAAGCAGCAGAGGAGCAGGTAGTAACTGAGAGGGGGGCCTCAGACTTTCTGATCAGACAGACTAATGAGCGGATTGTAGTGTTGAATCCCGATTTCAGAATCGTGGAGGCAAATGCGGCGTATTTGAAAGCTGTTGCCAAACCCAAGGATGAAGTGATTGGCAGCCACTGTTACGAGGTCACCCACGGGCTCAGTACCCCATGTTCAAGTTCACAACCCGAGTTTGGGTGTCCCCTCGTAGAAACCTTGAGATCAGGCGATTCTGCGCATGTCATCCACGAGCATCCTACAGCGTATGATCAGGCAACCTACTGCGATATGGTTACTTATCCTTTGAAAGACGAAGATGGTGCGATAAAGCGGGTCATTGAAATATGGAGAGATATCACCAAAGAGCTTTCAACAAGATGGGAGCGTCGGGTTGAGGCAATTAAGGCTGACCTCAATAAACTGGTTCAAGAAGATCGCATGATCTCTCTGGGAAAGTTGGTCGCCAGTAGCGTCCATGAGATCAACAACCCTATTCAGGGTCTTTTGACCTTCAGCCATCTCATGAGAGATATCCTGGAAGAAGGCAGCCCCACCCCGGCAGATCTGGAAAAGTTCAAGAGTTACCTTGCGCTCATCTCCAGTGAGTTAGAGCGGTGTGGAAACATCATCTCCGGACTCCTTTCCTTCTCTCGTCAGTCAGGCATGGAATATAAAGATGTTGATCTGAACGAAATACTTGAACAGGTCATTAGATTGACCCGACACAAGATGGAGATACAGGATATCCAGTTGAATACTAAACTCTCATCTAATCCCTTGATCGTAAACGGAGACCTTAACCAGTTACAGCAGTGCTTTCTCAACTTGATCTTCAATGCCGTTGAAGCGATCCCTGAGGGTGGACAACTGGGTATCGTGTCAGAACTCGACAGGGATCACAAAAATGCCTGTATAGAAATCAGGGACAGTGGCTGTGGAATCCCTGAGGAGAACTTGAACCGCATCTTCGACCCCTTTTTCACTACAAAGAATGAGGGTGAAGGGACCGGTTTGGGATTATCAATCGTATACGGGATCGTAAGGAATCATGAAGGGGGTGTGAGGGTAGACAGCAAGGTGGGGAAAGGAACTACCTTTGCGTTGACTTTCCCTATCGCGTAAAGCCTGACGAAATACACAGGAGAAACCTCATGGATGAAAAGATGGGCATCATGATCGTGGATGATGAAATGATCGTCCGGGAATCCTTCCGTCACTGGTTCGAGAAGTATGGACATAAGGTAGAGACAGCTGCATCAGGCTTTGAGGCGCTGGAAAAACTGGAAAAATATCCTTTTGAGGTCCTGTTTGTTGACATCAAGATGCCGGGTATGGATGGCATCGAGCTTCTGGGGAAGGTAAAGGAAGAATACCCCGATACAATTGTTATCATCATTACGGCGTACGGCTCCATTGAAAGCGCCATAACTGCCATGAAAAGGGGGGCGACTGATTACCTCCTCAAGCCTTTCAAACCTGAGCAACTATCTCTCGTCATGGAAAAGGTAACCCAGCAGAAGAGACTTGTCTCAGAGTATAATTATCTAAAAGGGCGCTTGGGCGAAATCACCCGCTTCGAAAATATTATCGGTCAATCCCCTGCAATGCAAGAAGTCTTCAATATCATCCCTGAGGTTGCACAAAGCGATTCTTCCCTTCTCATCGTTGGGGAAACAGGCACCGGAAAAGAGCTGGTCGCCAAGGCCGTCCATGCAAAGAGCAAGCGCTCTCTTTTACCCTTCATTGCTATTAACTCCGGTGCGATGCCGGATACCCTTCTTGAGAGTGAACTGTTTGGACATCAGAAAGGCGCGTTTACCGGTGCCACCCATCTGCGCAAGGGTTTTTTTGAAGTCGTTTCAGGCGGGACCCTTTTCCTGGATGAAATCGGGGAGGTTAGCCCAAAAATGCAGGTCGATCTTTTGCGCGTTCTGGAGGAGAAGAAAATCGTAAGGATCGGCGACAGGCAGTCTATCGATGTGGATTTCCGGTTGATATCGGCCACGAGAAAGGATCTAGAAAAAGAGGTCGCTGAAGGTGGCTTTCGGCAAGACCTCTTCTATCGCATCAATGTCATCATGATCCATGTCCCTCCATTACGGGGAAGGAGGGGGGACATTCCCCTGCTGGTTCAGCACTTCCTCCAAAAGTACAGCCAAGAAACCACCAAGCGGGTGGATCACGTCACGGGAGATGCGGTGAAACTCCTGCAAGGCTATGATTGGCCTGGCAATGTGAGGGAATTGGAGAATGCTATTGAACGGGCTGTGGTCCTCTCCAAGTCGAGAACGCTTGGAACAAATGATTTCGCCTTCCTCCGCACTTCTCCCGAACCCACGTTAAGACCGCGCTCGCTGCGGGAAATTGAAAAGAATTACATCCAGCAAGTCTTGGATGACTGTGACTGGAATGTAACCAAGGCCTCGAAGATCTTGGACATTAACCGGGTCACGCTGCACAAAATGATCAAACGGCAGAATCTAAGAACGCGCTCTGCAAATCTGTAGAACACCTCACTCTATGACCTCGAAGAAGACTCATATAGGGTTAGTTCCTATTGGAGAGATTCCCGAAATCGCCCTTAAAAGCATAGCGGCCCATATCCTTGGCCTCTTGAACCTAAACGTGGATATACTCCCTGCTTTGGAACATCCCGCATATGCCCATGACAAAAAGCGGTTGCAGTACGATGCCGGGACTATCCTGAAGACCATAGAAACGGAGCTTTTTCAGGACTATACGAAAGTTTTAGGGGTGGTCGATCTGGATATCTTCGTCCCCATATTCACTTACGTGTGCGGCGAGGCGAAGCAAGGGGGGAAATGCGCACTTGTCTCTCTCTATAGATTAAAGAGAAATTTGGATGCTTCCCTTCCACCGCTGTCCCTCTTACTTGAGAGGGCGGCCAAAGTAGCCCTCCATGAATTGGGCCATCTCTTTAATCTCCGCCATTGCATGGATGAGAAGTGCCTCATGCACTTCTCAGGAAATCTCAGCCACCTCGATAAGACACCCGTTTACTTTTGCAGATACTGCTCCATCTTCCTTCGGGATGCCCTCCCTACCAGCGAACGATAAAAGACGAGTGGTGAGGCCTGACAAAATCGTTTTTTCACACCTCTTCAGTCCGGAGAAACGTTTTGGCCAAACGGTTCCATTCGAGCTCCGGAAAACTACCAAAGAGATCATTAATGGGCTGACCGCCTGTGGCCGCCAGTTGCTCATACTCAGGTCCCATCATAGACATGAGTCTTTGGCTCTCCTCTTCCATCCACAGGTAGCTCTCAACCTCGAAATAGAGCCCCTTTAGATCCCTCTTCGGAAGATTGGGTTCCAATATAAAGAGCCACCCTGCCTGGTAGGGATCATGATTCGTGATCTCGGGATGCTCCATGGCCCTATGGTTTGTTGCGAGCACACTTCCTGTCACTGGTGACAGAACCGCTGCCTTGTGCTCGTCACGGCTAAATGTCCATCCTACCTCGTTCTGTGTTAGGGTCGCACCGAGCGGGGGAAGATTCAATGCCTGGGCAGGCCCAAAAAGCTTGACCAAAAAATCATCGAATCCGACTCTGACACGGCCCCCATGTTCAAAGCGAGCCCAACTGTGCCCCATGTGATAATAATAGCCGTTCGCCATTTCATATCCTGAGACGATGTTATAGCTGGGCTCCTCAATGGGTCGAGCGATATCCCTTTCATCCAGCATCTGGTCATAGGGACAATGGTAGCACTCGTAGTTCATTGTACAGATCTTCGGGGCGTTGACGCGACCGGTTAAGGCATGGCGGCATGGTCGAGAGGCGCCATGAAATCTCGCTCTGAGATAATGAGCCCATTCTGGCTGTTCCTCTTTTTCTTCGGTAGGCGATTCAAGATTCATGGCCTTTCTCATTCCCCGATCAAACGGACAATTGTAGCAATCATAGACATTGTCACAGAGCCGGAAGTTGATGACTCCCGCCTTCATCCAGATACATTCGTCCTCAACGACCTTAAAGCCCTGGATCCTCTTCTTCTTGTTTCTCATAAGGACCACCTCCTCCCTTGCCCCAGGGGGCGAGGTCTCATTAAGCCCCCCCAACAAAGCGCGTTTGTTTTCCTCTAATAAGAGCAATCGTAATGCCATCAAATAGAAGACACGGGAGTTAAATCTATCTTCCTGAAAATATTATATTTTTTAGAGACCGGCTGTTTTGTGCGATTTGATTGGACCTGGTAGAAAGAGGTGAGATAGACAAAACCGCTCACTCAAGAGATAGGGTGAAACGGAAATAAAGAAAAAATCTTACTGAAATCAAGCCCTTATGGTAGTGTTGCGTTTGGCTACAGCAGTTGTAGCCTTTGTTTACTCTATTCCGACCAATTAATTCTACCCTGATCCCAATGGTAGCTTGGCGGTAAAAACGGTTCCCTTTCCCAATCCACTTTCGGCGTTAACAGTTCCTTTGTGCCACTCTATGACGCCATGTACCCTTGAAAGACCGAGACCTCCGAGGTTAGTGGCACGGAAAATGCTCTGAAAAAATTGGCTATTTTCCTTTCCATTTGTGGCGCTAGTGGATGAAGGGCTGCCCTGCTCTGAATACTCACCTTCGTCAAGTGAGCGGCAAAGGTAGTTGCCTCAATTTCCTTACCAAAAGGAGGTTCCTATCGAAATTGAGCCCAGACCGGAAAACCGAAAATACCTGTTGACCAAGTGCAAGAAACTGGGGCACCTCATGCATATTCTTGAAGACTAGAGGGCAGAACTATATCTCGCGCCCAACTCTTGAAATCAGGAAAGGACTTTCATTGAAAAGAAATCGCCCCTATACAAAACATATCTACTGGCTAACCAAAGAGGA
>DATKYC010000093.1:0-9822 GCA_035528695.1 Acidobacteriota bacterium
ATAAACCAAGATGCTGCCATGGTCGCTTACCGCATTAACCCTACTGGCGCTAACTGCAACGAAGCGGTAGATCAGACCCTGGGCCAGGCCCTGTCACAGGCCGGGTTTTCTCGAAACCGGTTGAGCTTCATTGTAGCCACCGGATACGGGCGCATTACCATTCCCTTTGCAGACAAAAAGATTACGGAAATCAGCTGTCACGCTGCGGGCGCTTGGCATTTATTTCCTGATACGGAGACTGTAATTGATATTGGAGGCCAGGACTCCAAGGTGATCAGGATCGATAAAGACGGTAAGGTCCTGGACTTCACCATGAACGATAAGTGTGCGGCGGGAACAGGAAGATTCCTGGAGGTGATGGCTGCCACATTTCGGGTCCCCATCGAGGAACTGGGCCCGCTTTCCCTGAAAGCACAACGAGAGATCCCCATCTCCAGCGTTTGTACAGTATTTGCCGAATCAGAGGTGGTCTCACTCATAGCCCATAGTGAGCCCAAGGAGGAGATTATCCGTGGCATCCACAAGGCGATTGTCAACCGTATATGGAACATGGTCCAGACAGTAGGAGTCTACGGCGGGGTAACACTGAGCGGTGGAGTGGCCAAAAATCAGGGAGTGGTGACTCTCCTTGAAGACCACCTAGGAAAACAGGTTCACATCCATAGCGAGCCTCAGATCGTCGGTGCCCTGGGTGCAGCGCTGCTGGCAAGAAAACAGGGCCACAGGGACAATTGATTAGATCGTTATCTACCGCAGCATTGCAACGGTGGCAAAACGCCCTGTTGTTCCCTCCCCCCTATAGGAAAAGAATAGGTCGGTTCTGCACCGGGTACAGATAGCTGCGAGTTCAATATCCTCTTCCCTGAGCCCCGCTTCCACGAGCTGTGAGCAGCTAAGAGACCACAAGTCAAAGTAATTTTTCCCCACCATAAACCGGCCGAAACTCTGAGGAAATATCTCCTTATGGCTCACAAATTCGGCGCAGCACGGGCCAAGTGAGGGACTAATAGCCGCCAGCAGGTCGGATCCCTCACACCCGAATTCCTGTTTCATAAGGGCAATAACACGCCCCAGGATATTCCGCACATTCCCCCGCCAGCCGCAGTGGACGTTGGCCACCACTTTTCTTTTCGGGTCAAATAGCATGACGCCCTGGCAGTCGGCCAGCTTTACCATGAGAGCAATCCGGGGTGCGTCCGTGATGATGGCGTCGGCCGAGGGAATCTCTCCGGAAAACTCAAAAGATCCTCGATGGAGCGCCAACACAACATCTCCATGCGACTGGTTCATGAAAATCAAATGCGTGGCCCCTAAAGCCTCCCTGATCTTTAGCAGATTTGCAGTCACATTTTCAGCATGGTCGCCTACTGTGTAACTGGTATTCAGGTTGTTATATGGCGGGTCACTTACCCCTCCCCATCGGGTAAAAATCCCATGAACAAGCTTTTGATTCTGTGAAAGTCTGGGATACTGGAGGTAGGCAACCCCATCTGGGCTACGTTCAAGGTCTGAGTATTCTAACATCTTAGTTCTTGAAAGATAAGCGTTGTAAAGCGGGAGGGGCTGGGAGGGGTTTTTGGGGATCCTTGGTCGCGCATCCTTACTCGAGCCATGGCCGAGAAGTCCTTGCCACTCGGAGAAAATAGATAGATCGCATCACGACACAGACTTACTTACTTACCGCTGCTTCCTTCCGGACCTGACGGGATTGATAAGCGCCTGTCACGTGAGGTCCACCTCCCCTCCAAAAGCGGCAGAGGGGCAACCCGTCTCAAGGATCTTGTAGAGGACTTTCAACCCCGCATAAGCGGATCTCGGGTTACAGGGCACCGCTAGCTCCCCGTCTAGCACGACCAAGGCTGAAGACCGGTTAATCGACATCCACTCTTTCTTTTAGTTCCTTGCCTACCTTGAAAAAGGGGAGTTTTTTCTGCGACACTTTAATGATAGCCCCTGTCTTCGGATTCCTACCCTTGTAACCGTCGTATTTTTTCACCTTAAAGCTGCCAAGCCCTCTGATCTCCACCCTTTCGCCCCTTACGAGGGCTTTTTCCATATCGCCGAAAACAGTGTTAACCACTTCTTCGGCCTTTTTTAGAGGCAGATTCTCTTCCCTGGCAAGTGCTTCTATCAATTGCGATTTATTCATGAGGCTCCCCTATCTGGATTAAAATTAGGAAACAATTAAGAGTAGTTACCTGGGTTGGTGCCTAAAATACTGGATCGGAGTCCCCAAGTCAAGACCAATTCTGTAAAAATTAATTATCTCTTTTAAAAAAGCACAGCCCCTTCTCAGTGTCTTATGTTTACTTTTTCTCCACCCTGGGCTATAAGTCGATAGATTTCGGGGGATTGTGTTACCGTCACTCAGCTCTTGAATCAACCTTTTGACCACTCCGTCCCGATCGTCTTGCTGATAATCAAAAGATAGTGACCTCGTTGCTGAGTGCCGAATTTTTACCTGGAAGGAGCATTTCTAATGAAGAAATTGATCCATGATGGGGTGGAAGGCCTGATTCCTTATCCCCCGGGAAAACCAATCGAAGAGCTCGAAAGAGAACTGGGTATAACCGGCTCAATCAAGCTGGCGTCCAATGAAAACCCTCTCGGCCCATCCCCCCTGGCCGTCCAGGCGATCATGGATAAGGTTCATACGCTTCATCGCTACCCAGATGGAAGTGGTTACCATCTTAAAAAGAAACTAAGCGAAAAGTATGGCTTACCCCCCTCATGGATTATCTTGGGCAATGGCTCAAATGAATTGATTGAATTAATAGTACGAACTTTTTTGTCCCCTGGGGAACAAGTGATTCAGGCCTTCCCCACCTTCCTCGTGTACGAAAAAATGGTGAAAGGGGCCGGTGGCCATATCACCTCGGTTCCTCTCACAAATTTCGGGGTCAATTTAAAGGAGATCTCCAAGGCAATCACGCCAAGAACCAAGATCATATTTATCAACAATCCAAATAATCCCACCGGTTCTTTTCTCTTAAAGGAAGAAATGCTTACCTTCTTGCGTGAGATTCCGGATGATATCATTGTTGCACTTGATGAGGCCTATATAGAATTCTCCTCAGATAAGCGGGGGGCAAACGGCCTCGAATTGATTAAGGAACACCCATTACTAGTCGTATTGAGGACTTTTTCAAAGCTGTATGGACTTGCAGGACTCAGAATCGGTTATGGATTTGCATCCGAAAAAATCATTGATTACATGAACCGGGTCAGACAGCCTTTCAATGCGAACAGCTTGGCACAGGCAGCTGCAAGCGCTGCACTGGAAGATGCTGAATTTGTATCTAAAACACTGAGGACAGTGAGAGAAGGTCTCTGGTATCTTTACAAGGGCCTCGATGAGATGGGCGTCGAATATATCCGCAGCCAAACCAACTTTTTCCTTGTCAAGGTGCCCGAAGGCGGGAAAAGGATTTATGAATTGATGCTGAAAGAGGGTGTTATTGTCCGCGCTATGGATAGCTATGGGCTTCCGGATTATATTCGAATCAATGCGGGATTACAGGAAGAAAATGAAAGATTCATAAGGACCCTCAGAAAGGTGTTGCGTTACTGAATTAAGTGGGCAAAGGGATAACAGGAGTCAACTGAAACCAATTGACCGTTTTCAATGAGAGACCCAATGAACGATGTTATAACCATTGACGGTCCCGCAGGCTCAGGAAAAAGCACGGTGAGTCGTGCGCTGTCCAAAAGAATCAACTACATTTATCTGGATACAGGGGCAATGTACCGGGCAGTAGCGCTTGTGGCCAAGAGAAACGGAATCAGTATCGAGGATGGAAAAAGATTGGGAGAACTGTGCAAGACTCTGGACTTACGTTTTAACACGAATGAAGATCCGCCCAGGTTGTTTTTGGGTAAGGAGGACATCTCCGGGGCCATAAGGAGCCCTGAAATGGATATGCTCTCTTCTGCCGTATCTGCGGTGCGTGAGGTGAGAGATGCTATGACCCAGCTTCAACGCAAGATGGCTAAAGGATGTAGTGTTGTTGCGGAAGGCAGAGATATGGGAACGGTGGTCTTCCCAGAGGCTCAACACAAGTTTTTTCTTACCGCTTCTCCGGAAGTGAAGGCGGACAGACGGTACAGGGAGAGAATTGGACAGGGGGAATCCGTATCAAGGGAGCATGTGGAAACAGAGCTAAAAAAAAGGGATCACCAGGATATAACTCGATCAGTCGCACCTTTAAGGCCGGCAAAAGGGGCTAAGGTGATAGATTCCAGCACATTAACAGTAGAAGAGGTGGTTAAGGAGGTACTTATCCATATAAACGAAAAATGAAATCTAGCTGAGTTTTTATAAAATAAATTCTTGAAGTTAATTGTAGCCTTTGGTAATGTTCAAAATTTGGGTCCGTTTTGATTATCAAAACGATGTAGGGGGTAAATGCGTTAATGGAAAAAGAAACAAACGATCTAAACCAAGACAAGACAACTGAATCGGAAAATGTTGTTTCTACCACTGAGGACGATCGGAAGGCGGTGGAGGAGAAAAAAGTGGTTGAGGAGGTCCAGGACTCTGAGAATTTCTTTGAGTTATACGAAGAAAGCCTGAAAAGCATCCAAGAAGGGGAAGTTGTGCCTGGAGAAATCGTTCAGATAGACAAGGAGTTTGTCTTGGTCGACATCGGCTATAAATCAGAGGGCCAGATCCGGATTGAGGAGTTTATAGATTCACAGGGAAACCTAACAGCAAAAGTGGGGGAAAAGGTAGAGGTACTCCTAGAACGTAGAGAGGATGACGAAGGCGCCCTCCGGCTTTCCAAGGAAAAAGCCGCTAAGATTAAGATCTGGGATCAGATCAAGGAAATTTATGAAAACAACGGCATCATCAATGGCAAGATAACGTCTCGGGTCAAAGGAGGGCTATCGGTAGATATCGGCCTCCAGGCCTTTTTGCCCGGCTCCCAGCTCGACCTCAGACCAGTGAGAGACATGGATGCCCTTGTGGGCACAGCGCATGATTTCAAGATCGTCAAATATAATAAACGACGGGGAAATATTGTCCTGTCCCGTCGAGCCATCCTGGAGACACAACGGATCAGCTTGAGAGAAGAAACCCTTCAACGTCTCGAGGAGGGCGCTGTGCTCGAGGGTACGGTAAAGAATATTACGGACTATGGATTGTTCATAGATATGGGTGGTATTGACGGGCTTGTCCATATTACTGACATGTCGTGGGGCAGGGTAGGACATCCATCGGAAATGTACCAGCTTGGAGATAGAGCTCAGGTAAAGGTCTTGAGTTTTGATAAAGACAGGGAAAGGGTCTCCCTTGGGATAAAACAGCTAACCCCTGACCCATGGACTGAGGCCGAAGAGAAATATCCAATAGGCACAAAAATCAAGGGCCGTGTCGTGAGCTTGACCGATTACGGGTCATTTGTCGAGGTTGAAGAGGGCGTGGAGGGTCTGATCCATGTGTCTGAAATGTCATGGACTAGAAAGATCAGGCATCCCTCGCAAATGGTGAACGTTGGCAATATTGTGGATGCCGTAGTATTGAATATCGACGTTGGAAAAAAGCGCATCTCCCTTGGCATGAAGCAGGTTGAGCCCAATCCTTGGGATATCATCGAAGAGAAATACCCTGTGGGGACTACTATTGAGGGAAAGATAAAAAATATAACCGACTTTGGGATCTTTATCGGCATTGACGAAGGCATCGACGGGCTCGTTCACATATCCGACATTTCCTGGACCAAGCGGATAAAGCACCCTTCAGAGGTTTACAAGAAAGGCCAAGAAGTGCAGGCAGTTGTGCTCAACATTGATAAGGAAAACGAGCGCTTTTCCCTTGGGGTTAAACAGCTGGCGCCTGATCCATGGGACGAAATCCCTCAGAAGTATAGACCGGGCACCCGCGTAACCGGCACGGTGACTAACGTGACCGATTTTGGCCTCTTCCTTGAGTTGGAGGAAGGCATAGAAGGCCTTATTCATATATCAGAAATATCGGGAGACAAGCGCGGAAATCCCCTGGCTCGATTTCAAGTCGACGACGTGATACAGGCGAGGGTAATTAATGTCTCGCGCGAGGAGAAAAAAATAGGTCTCTCAATCCGGAAATTAGAAGAAACCAGTGAAAAGGAAACCTACAGGAGCTATTTGGACAACCACCAGGAAGCTACGTCCAATTTTGGAGAGCTATTGAGAGAAGAAATGATGAATTTAGAGCGCCAGGCATTGGCCGAAGACCAGCAGTCGCAAGAAACCAGAGCTTCCGAGGTGACTTCCGAAGAGGTCTCAGAATCAAAACCGGATGCCAAAGGCGAGACCGAGGGCAGCTTTTCCGAAGAGCCTCAGCCCAAGAGTACTGAATCCGCTTAACTGCCGACTTAGAGATTTTAATAATTCACAACAGCCTTCCTTTTTTCCACAGCGGGCCCTTTATTAGGAAATGGCAGGAAAGAAGCATCCTATACTGACAGTCCTGGTCATCTTGGCAGTCATTGTTCTAATACTGGGTGTCACTATGACCATTTTACTGAAAATGTTCACGCCATTTCCCGGCCTATCCTTTCATGAAGAAATTGGTGTAATATCCGTAGAAGGCACCATCACTAGCTCCCGTATCATCACTTCTCAATTGGCCAAGTTCAAGAAAGATAAGGGGATAAGAGCGATAATTTTGAGGATCAACTCACCCGGCGGGGCGGTAGGGCCGACCCAGGAAATCTACAGAGAGGTCCTTAAGACTGCCAAGACCAAGAAAGTGGTTGCATCTATGGGTGGTGTAGCTGCGTCTGGGGGCTATTACATCGCTGCCGGAGCGGATAAGATTGTAGCAAACCCGGGTACCATTACCGGGAGTATTGGCGTCCTGATGGAATTTGTCCAACTGGAAGATCTCCTCAAGAAGATCGGGATCAATCTTGAGGTTATGAAAAGCGGGGAATTCAAGGATATCGGGTTCCCGCATAGGAAACTTACCACACGAGATAGAGAGCTCATCAATGCCTTGCTTGCGGATATACAGAAACAGTTTGTAGAGGGAGTGGCCAGCGGAAGAAATCTTAGTGTGGAAAGGGTTCAGAAAATCGCCGACGGCCGCATCTTTTCGGGGGCACAGGCCAAGGAATTAGGCCTCGTGGACGTCTTGGGGAATTTCGAAGATGCCGTCGAGATTGCCAAGGATATGGCCGGTATCAAGGGAGAAGTGACGCTGGTCTATTCCAAGAAAGAAAGGCCTGCTCTATGGGATCTGCTTCTTGAGACAGCCACAGGATTCGTAAGTCAAGTGCTTCAACGCACAAAACCCCAGTTGGAGTACAGATGGGGCGGGTTTCTTGAGTATTGATTTAGAGAAAGGAACTCACATCCCCCTTACCCTCCCGTATCACTTCTGGTATATCCCCGATTAATGATACCACGCTGGAAGGGCTCTGGTAGAGCACCCCGCCATCGACAACGATGTCGAGATACGAAGCATAGGCATCTCTTATAGATTCAGGATCGTCATATCCTGCGCTGGTACTTATAACTGGTCGGCCCAGTGTTTTTACGATGGAGAGGCAGATCTTATTGTCCGGCACCCTTATACCTACTGTGTTTCTCTTGGTAAGCATGATTTTTGGAACAAGCCGAGTCCCTTCCAGGACAAAGGTATAGGGGCCAGGCAAGAGGCGCTTCATGGTTTTATACGCATAATTAGTAACAATTGCATAGCGGCTTATCTCTTTAAGGCTGTCACATACAAAAGAGAAAGGCTTTGTCGAGGGCCGATTCTTCAGTTTATAGATAAGCTGTATTCCCTTCTTGTTGTAAAGGTCACACCCGATTCCATAGAAAGTATCGGTGGGGTAAGCTATTACACCCCCCTTTTCCAGAACCTCGCCGACCCGGTTGATGAGACGCTGTTGCGGGTTTTCTTGATTAATGGAGATCACAAGAGGTTTCTTATTAGTGCCACCAGGTTTGGTTTTTCCCATTTCTAATCCCTGCTACTCATCTTAATCTTGAACAATCTATTGTATTATTACCAAAAGCAAGTATACTGCACATCGAGTAGGCATTTCGAAATGATAATTTAGCCTCAAGATCAAGGAGTGTTTTTTTGAACTTAGGTTTATTGATGCTTATTTACTCCGTTTTGCTTGGCCTGGCTTTTGGGAGCTTTCTAAATGTATGTATTTATCGCATTCCACTGAAAAAATCTATTATTAATCCACCGTCCAGCTGCCCCCACTGCGGTCAAAGAGTTAAATTTTACGACAATATCCCTCTAGTCAGCTACCTCTTTCTTCTGGGCAGGTGCAGACACTGCCGTCACCCTATCTCATGGCAGTACCCGGTGGTGGAGGCCCTGACCGGGGCGTTAAGTATTGCCCTGTTCATAAGATATGGATTTAGTTATCAGTATGTTGTCTTTCTCCTGTTCACCGCGGCGCTTGTGACCATTAGTTTCATCGATCTTTACCACCAAATCATACCTGACGTACTTTCACTGCCTGGCATTGTCGTGGGATTGGCAGTCTCTCCTATTTTTTCACATCTTTCCTGGTTGGACTCGGTGATCGGGATGATAGCAGGAGGCGGGTCTCTTTACCTCGTCGCGGTTATCTATCACCGGCTAACAGGAAAAGAGGGAATGGGGGGAGGCGACGTAAAGCTCCTCGCGATGATCGGCGCATGGATGGGTTGGCAGTCTTTACCTCTCATAGTACTGATATCTTCCCTCATAGGTGCCATTATCGGGGCGACCTTCCTCCTGCTGGCTGGCAAAGGACTCCGTGTAAGGATACCTTTCGGTCCCTTCCTTTCCCTTGGTGCCCTACTCTATTTCTTTTTTGGCCCTCAGCTCACAAGCTGGTATTTTCGTTTACTACTTTAAAGAGGCCTGATCTTGCGGTATTCCTTTTACAGTTTGAGAACGGCAGTTCTTACTCATATGGTATTTCTGGTCGTCTCTGCTATGCTCTTAATTAATGTGGTGATGACAAAATTCGCAGAAAGGGACCTCATAGATTCAAAGCTTCACGCGGGCCGCATGCTCTTCCATGCACTGGAGCACAGGGTGGGATATAAAACTATCACCAAAGGCAATAGGTGGCCCGATCTTGAATCAGACCCTCGCTTTCGCGGGGAGATCACCCAGTTAGTCCGGTTCGCTGGATTCATGGAGGCACTGATCATCAACAAAGAAGGTGAGAGGGTCTTCAGTACGAAGTCATTTGGTGACATGGAAAAAAGGGCGCTGTCTAACTCCCGGGAATCCCTGGTAACAGGGAATTTATCTCATAATTTCTATGGGAGCACTTGGGGTGTCATATGGCTCGCCCATGAAAGACTCACGATGTCAGCACCCATCCACTTTGAGGGGCATCTCTTGGGGGCCATAACCATCTCTTCTCATCTCAGTCCTCTATATCATACATTGAGAAAGTCAGAAAAGATCGTCCTCATCTACATACTGTTAAATACTGTTGCCTTCGTCCTTTTAGGACTACTCCTACTCTCGCGCACAGTAATTAATCCAATCCACAAACTTCTCCGTATCACAGAAGAATTCCAAGAAGATAAACCATTTCCTCAATTAGTGGAATCGTCCCGCAATGAAATAGGGCAACTCTTTCGCTCTCTGAATATGATGCTCAGTCGCCTGGAGGAAAACAAGAAGGAATTGAAGGCCCATATATCTTCCCTGGAAAAGGCCAACCAGGAGATCAAGAAGGCCCAAGACGAAATCATTAAATCTGAAAAACTCGCATCAGTTGGCCGCTTGGCCACTGGTGTGGCTCATGAAATCGGAAATCCCATAGGGATTATTCTGGGCTATTTAGAATTACTCAACAGGGAAGACTT
>DATKYC010000094.1:0-3642 GCA_035528695.1 Acidobacteriota bacterium
ACAATAAGGCCCCCTTCGAATGTGAGTTCAGGAATAGAGAAATACCCTCCCACAGGGGCTGTCTTGGCCCCGTACTGGGTCATTTTCCCGTCTTTTAGAATGTCGGCTACAAAAGGGTGGAGCTTGAATTTTTGAAACTCACGGTGAGGATCAAGAAGGGGGTCTTCGTAATCGAGGCCTGTCATCAACCCAAGGGAGACCATGTTGTTTTTCATTCCATAAATAAATCCCCCGCCATATGTATTATTCTTTAGCGGGTAGCCCATGGTGTGGATAACATGCCCCGGTTCAAGTCTACCTTCAGGGATCTCCCACACCTCTTTGACACCCACCACATAACCCTGCGGGTTTTTCCCCTCGTCTAACTTGAACTTCTCTATCAAGGTCTTTGCAAGGCTCCCCCTTGTTCCCTCTCCAAAGACAGTCACTTTGGCATGCAGATCGATTCCTGGTTCAAAATTGCTCTTTTTGCTGCCGTCTGCATCAATTCCTTTATCACCTGTCCTGACACCGATCACCCTGTTACCATCGTAGAGGACCTCTGTACCTGCAAAACCAGGGAATAAATCAATGCCACTCTCCTCAACCAGTTTACCCAGCCATTCTGTAAACTTTGAAAGGGATACGACGTAGTTACCGTGATTATTAAGAGGCGGCGGTGTTATGGGGGACTTAATCCGCCCATTTCTGGTCAGCAGGCACACCTCCTCTTTTTTGATCTCACCTTCCACAGGTGCGCCCTTTTCTATAAAATCAGGGACAAGCTCTTTAAGGGCAATGGGATCCATGACAGCCCCGGAAATGCTGTGAGAGCCCACAAAGGCACTCTTTTCCAGTATGGCAATCATGATTTCATCCAGTTTCTTTCCATCACCTCCCTGCCCTACCTTTTCGTTGTGCCCTTTTATGAGATTCGCAAGATGGAGCGCCCCGCTAAGGCACGCAACACCCCCGCCCACAAAAAGCACATCAACCTCCATTATATCTCTTTCTTCCACGGGATAACCCTCCGATTGAGGTTAGGGGAAATATTTTCTTGTGCTTAAATTCACATGGAGTTCTATAGCATATCCCTCAAAAAGACTGCAAGCCGATTTTTTCAGACTAAAAAAATAGTAGCTTCTCAAAAAGTTCGGGAAGGTATTGGGGGCATGCGGGTCTCTTTTTTAAAGGTCGCAAAGCCTTGCCTCATTTCATTGAACGGCGGATTAGCCTTAAAATTCATCAGAGGACAGCCCCATAAGAGACCCTCTGTATAACCGGCCATCTTTTCCGCCTGTGCTGAGGTAGTATTTTAGAGTCAAGGGGGCGTTGAGCGAAAGGAGGAAGACTTTTGTTGCGGCCTTTAAAAAAAAGACCCGCATAGCCCCCCAGGAAATGAGATTATACCCAAACTTTTTGAGATGTTAAAAAAAATACCCCGGCCACATTTTGGTCGTTGCAGCCGGGGCACATTTTCAGTTCAGGTTAACAATTACACACCTGGCATATTCCAGATGTCCTTCTTCGTCATTTCCCACTCGCCAGTATTGGGATCCCAGCGACAATTGGCAAAGCATTTCCAGTTCTCATCATCCATCTTGGGAGTATCGGACCTGAAATAATAGCCAGGCCACCTGGTCTCTTCTCTGAAGAGCATGGTGCGAATATGTGACTCTGCTATCCACATCCTCTGGATATTCTCCCAAAGCCTTGTGAGCTCGTGCAGGTCGCGTGCCGCCATCTTGACTGAATCTTCTTTCAAGTAGACCATCAGCTCCATGCCCCTTTCAAGGAGCGCCTTGCTGGTCTTGAAGGCAGAAGTCACGCCGCCAGCATATTCGTCCATGAGCTTCTGGAGCCTGAACAGGAACTGCCTGGGCATGATGTAATTAGTGTTGATCTCCGGATCTGTTGTCTCACCTTTGTGCGCCTCAAAAAGATCAAAAGGTGCGTAGATCTCAGCCTTCAGTTTCTCCACCTGGGCTGCATCGACATTAGGTTCCTGGCCCTTTTCCACAATGTACTTAATGGCCGCTTTTCCAGCAATGCGTCCCTCAGCGTGTGAACCTGAAGAGAACTTATGACTGGAGGCCCCTGAGCCATCACCCACGGCAAAAAGGCCATCCGCCGTTGTCATATTTGCATATCCCCACTTATAAGGAGTATCCAGGTCCTCAGGACCACTAACCCATGCACCTGACGCGCCGGAGTGAGAACCGATAAAGTAGGGCTCACAGGCCGCGATCTCAGAGTGCTTTTCCTCGGGCTTGACATTCAGACCTGCCCATAAAATGGCCTGAGAGATAGTCATATCAAGGAAGTCTTCCCACGCCTCGGTTTCAAGTTCCTTCATCTTCTTCTTGAAGGCCTTGGGATCGTCCTTAAACTCCTCGGCTATCTTTTGAATGGCCTCGGCGGTCTCCATGTAAAGGGGACCCAGGCCTGCATCCACATCCAGCATGCCAAGGTAGTTTCTCAAGTTTGCCGGGATCGGCTTGGCCAGGCCATAGGGGGCCCATTTATTGAGCTCCTCTTTCCTTACCACCATATACTCGCCGCCCTCGGCGCTTATGGCACGCGCCTTAAAAAGCAGGAACCATGCGCCCACAGGGCCGTAACCATCCTTAAACCTGACCGGGATAAAACGGACTTCCTGGCATGTCATCTCGGCGCCGGCCTGGAGAGTGAAATAGGCACTTGTGCCGGAGTTGAATGGCGGATACCATGAGCGGCCAAAGCCCTCACCCACGGAGCGTGGACGGAATACGTGCACTGCACCACCCGCGCCGACAATGACGGCCTTTGCCTTGAATACATAAAATTTTTCCTCGCGGGTGCTGAATCCCACGGCACCCACACATTTGTTGCCGTCCATGAGTGGACCAACAATGAACACCCTCTCGATGAGCTCTCCGCCTGCATCGGCGAGTGCGTTCTTTGCTGCTTCGGCAATGATTATCTTGTATGATTCACCATTGATCATGAGCTGCCATCGGCCTTCATGGACGTATTTACCCTCTTCATCTAACCATATCTTGAGGCCCCATTTCTCAAACAGATGCACTGTTGAATCCACGTGACGGGCAATATTGTAAACCAGGTCTTCCCTGGATATGCCCATCAAATCCTGGCGAACATAGCGGACATAGTCCTCAACCGTATTCTCGCCATCCCTTATGCCAACATACTGGTTGATGGCCGAAAGACCCATGGCCACAGCGCCACTTCTGTCCGTGGCGGCCTTGTCCACCATCACCACCTTTAAGCCATTCTTCTTGGCCCAGTAGGCTGCCTCTGTGGCCGCGCCACATGCTGAAAACCCCCCACCAACGATCAGGAGGTCGGTGTTCACTTCTACTGTTTCATAATTTGCCATATCTATATTACCTCCTTTCTTTTAGTTAGGTGTGGGAACTGCATCAAGTCCCAGGGACGCAGGCTCAGTTGCCAGGGCCTCGCTGTTTAAGTCATCATGAGTGGCATATCCACCCAATGGATCTGCTGACCCTTCCGGAGTAGTCCTTGTGGGGAACTTGAACCGTTTGATGGAACCGTCACGGAACTTCACCGTCCACATGATGTCTTCGGTACCGCGCAACGGTGTAGCGCTGGATCCCATAGGAACAAAGTCAGCATAACCTCTTACATCCATCGCCTGCT
>DATKYC010000095.1:0-4057 GCA_035528695.1 Acidobacteriota bacterium
CTTCAGTGGAAAATTCTCTCTGAAATTCAAGCAAACTAAGTTCAGTGTATCTTTTGATCATAAGTGTACCCTTTCTTCAAGGGTACACCAATTTTATGAGCTAAATCAATAGGCATTTTGTGAAATATTCAGGAGGGCCGAAGCGCAAGGCAATAGTTTAAGCCATACGACATGGGGGATTGCAAGTATCATCTGGTGTGGATTCCGAAATGCCGGAAAAAGGTGCTGTATGGTGAGTTGCGCAAACACCTTGGTGATGTTTTCCGCGATCTTGTCCTTCAGAGGGAGAGCAGAATTCTCGAAGGGCACCTAATGGGGAATCATTTACACATGCTGGTCTCCATATGCACGCTCTGATGGGGCAATAGCTTACGCTCAAGCCCCTGGCTTTCACAGGCCACCTGATTGGACCTACTAGAATGGAATTCATCGGGGCTAAATCTGGCCAAGGTATAATTCCTCATCTTTTTGATATATGAGGTTAAAGGGCAACAGAATAAGAGGATCTGTAGAGCCGTGACAGCTAGCAGCGGGAGAAAGCTTATTAGTAGTATAGGGGAGAACTACGGCAGATTATCAATCTCAAATTATGCCCCAAACCAAGTGCTTTACAAGTCTGAGCGTTTTTCATTTTTATTTCAAGTAAATAAGATTAGCTCACCCTGTTTTGCCTTGACGCGTGGACTTTGAAATTTAATAATCAAATTCAAAGTAGTCGACCAGCCGCTCTTGGAGTTGGATATTACGATTAAGATCTCTAATAAGGAGGAACGTAGGTGACGGGACAATCTAAAATGGACCCAGAAGTATTTTCAATGGTCATGGATACAATTGAAAAACTTGAAAAAGATAAACTCCCCCTGGAGACCAAACTGGAACTGGACCGGAGGGGTGAATTCCCCGCAGAGCTTATTCGCTTTATGTTGAGCCCTGAAATGGCACTGCACCTGATCTTTGTCCCTGAAGAGTACGGTGGTCTTGGGGCGGGCGCTGCAGAAATTGCCCTGATATCCGAAAGAATGGCAAAAATGGATCTGGCTGTAGCTACCTCCTTCCTGGCCGTATGCCTGGGCATGGATCCAATCAGGGTAGGGGCCACACAGGAGCAGAAGGAGAAATATATACGGAGGATCGCAGAGGAGGGACTGGTCGTCGCTTACGGTGTCACAGAACCTGAAGCAGGGTCCAACGTGCAGTCCCTCAAGACCAAAGCAGAGCGTGTCTTGGGTGATGACGGGCGAGTCATCGGTTACAGGCTCAACGGACAGAAACAATTTATCACCAACGGCGGGGTGGCAGATCTTTACACCATTCTTGCCGATACCCCGGAAGGACCCTCATTCTTTATTGTAGAGGCAGGGAGCAAGGGGTTGATACCGGGTAATCACGAGGATAAACATGGAATCCGGGCCTCGGATACCTGTCCCCTCACGCTTGACGACCTCTTTGTCGCGGCGGAGAACCTTGTGGGAGGGATTGAAGGACAGGGTTTGAAACAGGCCAACCAGGTCTTCGGGTATACCAGGCTGATGGTGGCCACCTTTGGCCTGGGTGGTGGAATGGCCTCCCTTGAGAGGGCGATCAAGTATTCCAAGGAGAGGGTACAGTTCGGGACGATCCTTGCTGAGAAGCAGGGGTATACCCACAAGCTGCTGGTGCCTCATGCGGTCCAACTTGAGGCGGCACGTGCATATATCGAAGAGGTGGCCCGCAGGCTGGACTCCTCGGAAGAGGACCTTCAGGTAGAGGGGTCCATTGCCAAGTATTTTGCCACAGAAGCAGGTGATGCCATGGCAAATGATGGTATCCAGGCCCTTGGCGGATATGGCTACATGCGGGAGTACGAGGTCGAAAAGATCAAGCGGGACGTCAAGATTCTACCCCTTTACGAAGGGACGAGTGAGATCCAGCAGAATATCATTTCGGTGTTCCGTCTACGGAACACGGTGCGTTCAAAGGGCGCCTTTTATCTGGAAATGGCAGAGTATCTGGACAAGCTACCGGAGAGCAGTGCCGGGCCATTAGTGGCACGAGCAATCAGGGCCATGACCGAGGTGATCCTTAGCACACGAAAGCAGAAATTGACCAAATCCCAGTATGTGATGTTCTTGCTTGCTGATATGATGACTTGGTGCGAGGTAGGGGCCGGACTCTGTCGTAAGGCCGCTGCTTTTAAGGGAGGGCAGCATCGATCCCCCACCTTTATTGAGGCCGCAGCAAGGGTTTTTGCGCGGGAGGTTGTTGAAAAGGTTTACATCAATGGGCTTAAGATTATGCACGGCTACGGTCAAGGACTCGATGAAGTGGTAGAAAATCTGGACGCCCTTAATGTGGGGCTGGTCATGAAAGATGTCATCAGAGATATGGACCTCATCTCCTCGGAACTGGTTGCCTGATGCCGAGGGCTTTTCTTTAAAAAGCCGGAATTGCCCCTAAAGGATGCCGTGGCCTACAGAAATCCTCATCGTAACCCAATAGCGGTTAGCTCGCGCAGAAGACAGCAAGGCACAGGTAAAGCGTACTACCAGAAGCCCAGGCTAGATCCTGCACTCAGACCGATCTTCCGAATGATCGGGGTCCCGGAGCGCGGGCGTTTCCAACCAGACCCCTTTCAGCTGGAGGCCCTTGAGCTCATCAAGGACTACGATGTGCTCGTCAGTGCCCCCACAGGAGCTGGAAAGACCTGGATCGCCTCACAGGCCATCCACTCATATCTTGCTCAAGATATGACTGTATGGTACGCCTCTCCCCTGAAGGCACTTTCCAATTCAATCTATCAGGAATTTTGTCATGAGTTTGGGTCTTCCTATTGCGGCATCCTTACCGGGGACCGGAAAGAGAATTTGGGTGCCCCGGTTATTGTGGGTACTACAGAGATACTCCGAAACCAACTCTACGACGCCATGCACGAAGGAACAAGTATCCGTGCGGATCTGGTGATCTTAGATGAAGCACACTACCTTAGCGATCAGGACAGAGGGGTTGTCTGGGAGGAGGTGCTTATCTATCTCCCGCCTAGGGTAAGACTTCTGCTTCTTTCTGCGACCATCTCCAACGCAGAAGAGGTATGCGCCTGGTTGAGAGAGATTCGTGGCGTTTCGAACAGGGTAGTTCGCGCAGAAGAGAGGCCGGTTCCCCTGGAGATACTTTTTCTCTTCCAGGACGGTCTCGTTGTCCCGCTGGCCGGCAAGAGGGGGCTCAACTCCAGGGTCAGAGAATTTTTTACCTCCGGACCAGGGCGCAGGCGGGGAAGGTCCGAAAGGATCAATTTTGGCCAGATCATCAGTTGTCTGAGAGAGCTGGATCTTTTACCAGCGATCTTTTTTCTCAAGTCAAGATCTGACTGCGATAGTGCTATTTTGACCTGTCCGGCAGTAAGCGGCATACCTGAAGTCCGGGATCGGACTAGGGATGCGGTGAAAAGCTTTCTGAGGGATTACCCGCACCTTGAGGGCCACCGTCAAATAAGGCCTCTTCTGGAGTCCGTTGTGGCATCCCATCACGGAGGACAGCTGCCTTACTGGAAGGTGCTCGTAGAAAAGATGATGAATTTAGGGTACCTGGAGGCCATTTTTTCAACGTCTACGGTAGCTGCTGGCGTCAATTTCCCTGCGAGGACCGTGGCCTTGGTCCAAAGTGACAGGTACAACGGACATGAGTTTGTTGATCTCACGGCAACGGACCTTCATCAAATGATTGGCAGAGCGGGAAGGAGGGGAAAGGATCGTATAGGATTCGGGCTCGTAATCCCCGGTCTTCACCAGGATCCCCAGCTTATCTGTGAGCTGAAGGACTCTCCGCCTGAACCGATTCAGAGCCAGATTCACATCAACTTTTCCATGACACTTAACCTGCTTCTGTCCCACACTCCCCTTGAGGTCAGGGACCTGCTTGAGCATTCTTTTGCCGCCTTCCAGGATAGGGACGTAGCCTCGCCCCTGAGCGGGCGCTGGGATCAAATGGTAGCAGAACTGAGGAAGATTCTTCCAGGGGGGAGGTGCGATACTACTGACCCTTATGGGGTCCTGGAGAACATCCAAAAGAGATCTGAATTGCG
>DATKYC010000096.1:0-8186 GCA_035528695.1 Acidobacteriota bacterium
GAAATCGAAGCTTCCCCGCCATCACGGGCTGGGTTGGAAGCCCATGCGCAAGCTCAAAGTGATCATGAATTGACGACTCAGCCGGAGGGTGACGCGGACCAAATCCTTTATGAAGTTGAACAAATGGTTAGAGAGCGTAAGTTTGGCGAAGCATGGGATTTGCTGGTTTTGAAAAGGGGGACTGTTTCATCAGAAACCGGGTTGAAAATCATAGACCAGGCCCTGAAACGGCTTGAACGTGCCCAGGAGGAATATCTTGAGGAAACCATATCAATGATTTCCGAGAAGAAAGAAGCCGTTCAAATAGCTCGCAGGTTTCTTGATGAGGAAAAATATGAACAGGCCATATCGAGCCTTGATGCACTTTCAGAGCGCGAAGAGAGTCACGAAATCAAGGAGCTAAGGGAACAGGCCGTTGAAAGTTTGATCAATCGCGAACGGAATCGGGCTGCGAAGATCTTTTTAACAGCAAGAAGAACCCAGGACCCTGAAAAAAAGGAAGAATACCTTCGTTCTTCTTTCAATATACTTAAAACGTTAATTGAGAAATATCCATCATCACCTTTAATTAACAAGGTAAAGTCTCACCTCGAAAAAGTAGAGGAAGAACTTGAGAAACTTTGAAAAAGACAGGAATAGGTCTCAGCAGTCAGACAGTTGTATCACATGAACAAGAAACTTGATGCAATCCAGGTGATAGGCCTCGGACAGGCATGCGTGGATTACCTGGGCAGGCTTAATGCCTTTCCGCATGAGGATGGAAAGGCAGAACTCACGGATTTACACATCCAGTGTGGTGGACCTGCTTCCACAGCACTTGTCACTCTCTCCCGCCTCGGTATTTTAACTGCATTTTTAGGATCCATATCGGATGATCCTTTTGGGGTGAAAATCATCAATAACCTCAAAAGTGAAAAGATAGATGTATCTTGCCTGAAGAGCACACCCGGATACACATCACAGTCTGCCTTTATTGCTATTACCAAGGAAGGTGAAAAACGCACCATCTTTTGGCACCGGGGGACTGTACCCCATCTCGCAAAAAGAGACGTGGATATCAGTCAATTCCCGAAAGCCCGCATTTTACACACTGACGGTTTGATGGTTGAGGCCTCAATCGAGGCAGCAAGACAGGCTAAGTCACTTGGAATGACCGTCGTAATGGACGCAGGGACCATGAGGGAAGGCTCCAAAGAATTGTGCAAACTTGTAAATATACTCATTGCATCTGAGACATTTGCCACGCCGCTGGTGGGGCAAGATGCTCCACATGATACCGCGCTTCATGCACTCCGGGAGTTGGGGCCCGAACAGGTGGTCATCACCCTTGGAGCAAGAGGAAGTATTGGTCTGAATAACCAGGGTATTGTCCGTCAAAAGGCCTTTCCAATTTCAGCAGTAGATACGACGGGCGCCGGAGACGTATACCATGGTGGCTACATATATGGATTGCTTCAAGGGTGGGATATGCACGAGTGCATGCGATTTGCCTCTGCCACAGCGGCCCTTAAGTGCACTGAAATAGGCTCCCAAAGTGGAATCCCTAATCTTAAGGATATCAACGCCTTATTGAGAGGGGAATAATAATATCAATTCAATATCCGGTATAAATTACCGGTTTTCAATATACCGCATTATCGCCTTGAACTGACTCTCACCGTCGAGACCTGCTTCTTCCAGAACCATATGGGCCTGACCGCTTCCGAGAAAGTGCCCTTTCTGAAACGGGTAAAGACTCATAGATCTGCCATGCTTTGACTGGACCCATTTATAGAGGGTGGGAAGCGTGAATCCGGTAATTCCCATTACCGCCTGTGCGAGGGAATCAGGGAAGATACGTTCCTGTTCTTCTAAAGGCAAGAGATCAAAAAGCTCCGAACTTGCTACATAATACACATCCAGATCAACGCCTTTTTCCTTGAGCAACTGCATGGCTTCCTCTATAAAGGCATAAGCCACATCACTGCCCTGAAGTACCAGGGCACCATCCGATTTTCCTTCCGAACGTCGCAACTGATATACACCCGTGGCTGCCTCGCTTACCGGCGCCAATCCCAATGCCTCACGGTCAAGGATAGTTTCATTTGGTCGCGTGACAAACGGCACTATCACCGCCGGTCTCTTAGCAAAGGAAGCCGACACAAGGGTCCACACCTCCGCCGGATCCCACGGTGTGAGGGTGATTACGGTCCCCAGAGGAAAATTGCCCTGCATGAGTTGCAGGGCCTGGGGATCGGCATGGGTGGGGCCGTCTTCGCCTGTTTTCAAACCGGCGTGGGCGCACACAAGGATAAAGGTTTTATAAGGCTCTTCCTTGATTGCCTGTCTCGCCTGATTTCCGATCGCATGAAGGCGTGATGCAATATGTCCCAATGCGGCGATAAACGCGCCGTATGAAGAGCCAACACCGATGTGGTATCCGAACGTTGATAAGCCTGAAAGGATACCCGCCATGGCATCTTCGCAAATACCGCCGATTGACATGAGCCGTGAACCCGGATTACTGACCGCATTATAGTAGCCCTCGGGAAAATCCTTGCCGATAACATTGACGCTGGTGGAACCGAGGAGGTCGGCGGAAGCGGCAAAGAACGCTCCATTGCTCTCTTTGTTGTAGTACTGAAGCACACGGCCCAGTTCTCCCCGCAGGGTGGTGGATGTCCCGGGGGCCAATCTGAGACCTTCCGGAATTGTGGTTACAGCCTTGGCAGCCGTTTTAAAGACCTTATCAATGACCGGTTTGTCCTGTCGTGGCTGCCGATTATAATCGTTGAGCCGGTTCCGTGCATCCGTCAGTCTTTGGGCCAACAGCCCGGTGGTCTCCCGGTTGGTTTCCATGATACCGCGAATGACCGAAAGGGCTTCCCAGAAACATTCTTCGATAACATCCGTATTACTTCCTCCGGCACAGCGCTGTTTGCCTGCTTCGCAGCTGGGCAGTTCTATGGACACTTCATCAAGCAACGGCTTAACAGCTTCGAAAAAACCGTCCACACAGAGTTTATGCCCTGCTCCGTGTGATGCCTTACCCTCGATACCATATTGCCAGCCTTTGGTGGTTCGGTACACCACTGCCGTGGGTTGATCGTTGTCCATTTGCACTGCCTTGCGCTGGGCCGCAATGATCTGCTGAAAATCGGTTCCGTCCGGGACCCGGATCACGTTCCAATCATGCAGAAAGGCAAATTCCATGGGATTCCATTGTACATAGTCACCGGGCACATCACCTTCACGGCACACATGATTGGAATCTATGGAAGCCTGGTTCCAGTCCACATGGAGCACCGCGTTCTTGAGGCAAGCCGTTCCTGCAGCAGCCATACCCTCTCCTGTACGACCCGGGGTCATTCCCCCTTCGCCTTCCACGATATGAACCCAAGGGGCCTTCTCTCCGTAGTAATCACGGGCTCCGAATGCCAGACCAAGGGACGTTCCCATTCCAACACCCGATGCGCCCGTTGCAAGACGGATAAACGGTGTTGCCGGTGTTGGGTGGCCGTCAAGGGGTTTTGCGTTAAACCGTGTATAGAGCGGCGTCTTTGTGATGGGGTTCCGGCGAAAGCCCAACAGGTCTTCCAGCCTGAGTTGGAGCCCTTCATTGGATGGCAGGAGATCCGGTGACTCTATTCGTATCACCTCATTTCTCAGCGCCCACATTGCATAAAGACCAAGGGCCTTATGACCGGCCGCATATGAGATCAGATCCGCATCATTCCGGTCCGGGTCCGACATATCATACGCCATGGTATCAAAAAGCAGGCCGGCCACAAACCTCCCCGAGGATACTGACCCGCCCGGATGCCCTGATGTTGGCACATAATTAAAGAGCAGTGCGCACAGTGTCCGGTAAATAAGATCAAACCGTTCAAAATGCCTGAATTCTGTTTTCGAAAGAGGGCTTCCTTCTCGCTTTAGTACTTCCGCAATATCAATATAGACTCCTCGCCTTGGTCCGAATTCCAGTCCCATGGTTGTCTCCTTTTAAAAAAACGTCCACTATGTGCTACGATTCCAAATAGGCTTTTAATTTATTCAAGCCTTCCTCGATTTCAGAGATATCGATTCCGGAATAGGCAAGGCGGACATAATATTCCGTCTCGCCCTCCAAGGCCCGGCCGAAGTGTAACCGGGTGCATACAGACACACCGGTCTCTTCAAGAATTGTCCGCCGAAACTGATCGTAATTATCCATGCCCTTGTTTTTCATGGCCTGGGTGACATTGGGAAAGAGATAAAATGTGGCTTCAGGTCGAAAACAGCGGATGCCTTCGATGGAGTTAAGAATATCCACTGCCACATCACGGCGTTCCTTAAGCTGTTTCAGGATTTTTTGAGAACCGGACTGGTCACCGGTGAGCCCTTCAATGAGCGCATGCTGGATAAAGTGATTGGAACAGGATTCAGCATTGACGTTGAGTTTCGTAATAACATCGATGACCTCTTTGGGGCCTATAGCAGCCCCGAGCCGCCAACCTGTCATGGCGAATTTTTTTGAAAAGGTATACAGCAGCACACACCGTTCGGCCATACCCGGCAGTGAGGCGAAAGAAACGCTTTTCCCGCTGTAGCGAATATCAAAATAGGCCTCATCGCACAGCACATAGAGATCATGCTCGCGAACCAGTTCGGCGAGCCTTTCAAGTTCCTCCATGGTGCTCTCGGCGCCAGTCGGGTTTTGCAGATCATTTAACACCAAAAGTCTTGTGCGCGGGGTTATCTGCCGTTCAATGGTTTCCATGTCCAGCAGAAAATTTTCATTTCCTTCAACATAGCCGTACGGCAATGCCTTGCCCCCGTGAAACTCGATCTGTGACTCATAAATAGGATATCCCGGATTGGGATACAACACTTCGTCCCCGGGATTCATCAGGGCCAGGAAAAATTTTCCGATGGTGGGTTTCCCCCCGGGTTGGACTGCAATGTTATCCATTGTATACGTGATTCCATGGGAAGCGCTCACATCAGCGGCAAGCGCTTCTCTTAATCCGGGAATCCCCGCATTGGGACAATATCCGGTTTTACCGTCTTTCATTGCCCTGGTGGTGGCTTCGATAATGTTAGACGGTGTTATAATATTCATGTCACCCAAGTGGAACGGGTACACCTTGTTACCTTGGGCCGCAAAGGCGGCTGCCTCCGCTGAAACGGCAAAGGCCGTTTCGGTACCAAGCAGTTCTATTCGATTTGCTATCCTCATCTGCTTCCTCCTTTCCGAGGCTGATACCACAGAGTAATTGACTGCGTTAATATGTTTTTCAATTTTGCAGAGTTGTCAATTTTTCTCTATTAATTTTGGAATTCCTCAATAAATGAATTGATTTTTACTGTATCCTGCTATTTTCCAATAAAAAGCTCATTCCGTCAAGGAAATATCTGCGAGAGACAATAATACTGCAATAAATCGTTATAGAAGATCATGCAGCTTCTGAAGAACGTCAGCGTATTCGTTTCCTCGGAAGCAGAACTGCAATTCATAGAATGACTTCCGTAGGGACTTGACCTGATCCTTAACATCGGCGTCATTCATCACCACCTCTTTAATCAGTTCAGCCAGGATACGGAAGTCGGTTTTTTGCATACCAAAACGTGTCATTTCCGACACACCGAGTCGCAGCGCCCCGGACGCCGTAAAGCTCTCTTCATCAGGGCCAGCCTGGTAGTTGCAAATGATGTTACTGGCTTCGAGTCGCCGGGCAATCTCCGGTCCGCGGCCGTAACCCACATCCACTACCACCTGGTGTGTTTCAGTAAAGTCAATGGCTGGGTCCCCTGCCACATTCAGACCGCAGTCTTTTAGTGCTCTGGCAAAGGCCTTGGCATTGGAAATAACCCCGGTTTGATACTCGTCCTTGAAGTGATTCATCTCGTAGGCAGCCATTAGGAGTCCTAACAATGTGCCGAGGTGATGGTTGGATACTGACCCGGGAAATGACCGCCGGCGCAAGGCCTCCCAGAGTTCGTAACGTTCCTCATGTTCTTGAAAACTGCTGCCCACCACACCTCGTTGTGTGCCAAAGTAAGTCTTATGGGTCGAGCCGGTAACAAGGTCAGCTCCTTCTTTAAACGGTTGCTGGAAATAAGGGCCAATAAGCCCCAGTACATGGGCCATATCATACATCACAACCGAATCAATGCCCTGGGAATCCAGGAACTGGCGGATCTCAAAAACGGGCTCCTTGTGCAGGACCATGCTCTTGCCGAAGATTATAAGTTCCGGCCGATACTCATCTATCAGTTTTAGGGTGGCCTGCAGATTGATTTTGAAGGGGTTTTCAGCCAGCACAGGGAAGTTCACCACGGCCGGACGCTCCGTTTGCGGGTCACGGGCAACGAAGTCCCTGAGTGCACCCATTGGCTGAGCGCTGAGGTGGCCACCTTTACTGATATGGTTGTTCATCACCCGGCGGATCCGCCTCGGTTCGCATTTGCGGTCTGAGCGGTTAATGTAATCAAGCATTGCGCTGAACACGGCAGTGTTTGCCATCTGTCCACTCACAACTCGCATCTCGACCTCATTGCAGCCAAGAAATTCTCGCATCTCTTTTTCCAAAAGCTGCTCAACCTCACAGATAAACTCGGTGCCCTGATAATAGAAGATGTCAGCGTCATAGAACGCCTTTGCTTCTCTGTGTTCGGCATACCGGAAGGCCGGATCCATCACTGACAGCAACCGGACCATTGGCGATATTGTCATCTCTGATGGGATAAGGTTGATGCAATCCAGTTGTCGCCACCGAGTGTTCTCAACGGTCTGCTCGATCAAACGGAGAACTTTGGCCTTAACAGCACCGGTCGGGGGTTGCACAGGTGGTAATTTGTGATCATATAAAATGGGGCGGGCGTATGGTGGAGCATCGCTGCGTAAGTGAAAAGGAACAACCACGGCATCAACTGACTTGCCACGTATCTCAATAGTGACCTTCTCGTCGTCAATGATGTTACTGTCGATGTATGCCAGACAGATAGACCGCAACTGGTGTTTGTCTGTCTGTGCTGAGGAGAGCCCTTCGCCCTCTACCGCCCACAGAGGGACCATAGTGCCGCTGGTGACGTGACCGATGTGTCTTTCGTCCTTAAAAACCCTGGCACCACCACGGGCAATGCCGCGACCAGCCACCGCGATCGGTCTGATCATGCGGGGCAGATCGGAAATTCGAGAATAATCACGTGAGATAATTTTTGAGAGGGCCTCAAACTGTCTAACCAAAGCTGCCCTGCCCACGAATTCGCCTTTTAATGGCGAAAAGCTCACTGCGAATTTTGTCAAAGGACAGGCCAGGATGGGTATTTCCTTGTCATCAGGATCCTCGCCTAACTCATGACCGTAAAGGGGTAGACCGGCTTCCAGCCGAAGTGTATCCCGCGCGCCTAATCCTATGGGCGTTGCTCCCTTGGCCAAAAGCAGGTCCCAAAGTATCAGGCCATTTTCTCGGCTGGCAAAGAGCTCAAAGCACAGAGGTTCGCCAGTGTAGCCAGTGCGGGCCACATTTACCTGGACCCCTTCGATAGTTACGGTGCTTACGGAATTTCGAATGGGTTCCGGGAGCCTGCCTGACCGGATGACATCCACCAGAAGTTTGCGCGATATGGGTCCCTGCAGTGCAAGCATGACTATCTCTTCAGTATAGTCTATCATATCAACGTCGCTGAAGCCCTCTATGAGTGATTGCAGGTGCATCCAGTCTTTTTCACGGTTGGCTGCATTGACCACCAGGAGATACTCTCCCTCGACGAAGTTATACAGATAAGCATCGTCCACAGCTCCGCCTGTTTCATTGGAAATGAGTGTGTACTGTGCACCCGTTTCTCTCAGATCAAGAGCCTCAACGTTGTTGGTCAAGGCGTGCTGGAGAAACTTAATCGCCCCTGTCCCGCGCACAATGAATCTACCCATGTGGGAGACATCGAACAGTCCTGCCCCCTTACGTGTGGCCAGGTGTTCTTCCACAATGCCTGAAGGGTACTGGATCGGCATCTCCCACCCACCGAATTCCACTATTTTAGCACCCAGGCCCTTGTGCCGATTGTAAAAAACAGTTCGTTTCATTTCGTTCATCGCTTATCCTCTTTTCATAAATAGAATCCCCTTCCCCCTTTTGCAAAGGGGGATTGAGGCCACCGGCTCATAGAGCCTATGGCTCGGTGAGGGGATTTTTTCATCCTGTCAACAAAGTTCTGCTTAAAAA
>DATKYC010000097.1:0-3378 GCA_035528695.1 Acidobacteriota bacterium
AAGGGCTGTCCATAATGAGAAATACCTTTCGTTTGTTCTGGAGAACTAAACGTCCCAGGAACTCTATAAATACCTCAGAGTGAAAACTCTTCTTGAAGGCCATAAAACTTACTTGCCGCTTATTTGTGACGGCGGAAAGTATGCGGCAGCCAGAGCGTTGACCAGCACATGGAATCACCAACGTGTCACTACAGCAATCATAGGGACATCCTGTCGGATGATGATTGCGGAGTTTCACTTCATCACCCCAATAAATCACGGCCCCTTCGCGCTTTGCCTGCGTCTGGATCGCGGGGTACTCTTCCTCCAGCCAATGATGTATCTCTTCCCTGTTTTTCTTGGCTACCCCCAGGACTGGCTCCTGGGCTGTAAAACCCCAACCCCGGAGATATTGTCCGACTGTCCGTATCGAAAACCTGACACCAAATTTTCGTTCGATCAACTGCGCCACCGCCTCTCGTGTCCAAAGATAAAACGGTAGCTTAAGTTGCTCCGGGTAACAATCCACAATCATTTTGCGAATCTGCGCGGCGTGAAAGGGAAGAAGCGAGTGATCTTTTGGACGGCCTGCCCGTTTGCTCTTAAGCGCCTTTTCACCTTCTTTCCGGTAAACTTCTACCCACTTGCTTACGGCCTGGCGCGTAACTCCAAATATCGCTGCCACTTCGACTTGCGTCTTTCTTCCATCTAGAGTAGCCCTAATCATCCGGACTCTAAGCTCTTCATGTGTAACAGATGGAGGCAAATAAACATCTGGAATTTTCATACCAAAGCAAACTCCCTCATGCGTTGACCACTGACTGGTCCTGTAAACCATGGCCTTTGAATAATCATGTATTTTGCCTTATTGCAGCTGGGGCCATGATAGTCCAGAACATTATATAAAGATTCGCATTGTTTTCTCTTATTTTCCATAGGATAAGACGGCATCCTTTTGAAAAAATATGTCCTCGGCCCCTTTACTTTTTAACGTAGTGGTAAGAAGAGCGCCAATGATGAGTAATACTGCCGCAGTTAAAAAAGAATAGGTATAATTACCTGTGCTTGCGTGCAACATCTGAGACAGCCTTCCCATAACCAATCCACCCACACCCCATGCAGTGAAAAGAAAGCCATAGTTGATACCAAAATTTTTCAGCCCCCAGAGATCCTTTGTGAATGAGGGAAAGAGCGAAAGATTGGTCCCGTAGTTGAAACCAATAAAGGTGGCTAACAGCACAATCATCAGCGCGCTTGATCTCTCAGAACCCACAATGGGAATACAGGCAAGCATGAGAATACACTGGAAGACAAGCATGATTGTAAGGGTCACTCTTCGTCCGATTTTGTCCGAGAGGACTCCGGCGGTGACTCGGCCGCCTGCATTTCCCACGGCCATAATAGCCACTACCAAGAATGCCAATTCACCCATACTTTGCTTGGCCATTCCGGCAACGCTTCCAATTACCATCAGGCCTGCTCCAGCCCCAATAAAGTAGATGAACCATAGTGTATAGAAGGCACGCGTTTTCATCATCTCAGATGGGTTACATTCATTTTGTGACTGAACAGGAGTATCCTTGGGACCGACTTGGACGGCAACGCTTTCTGGGACGTACCCGGCCGGGGGATTCACAAGGAGCATTGAAAGTCCGCACACAACTATCAGAAACGCGATGCCAAAGAACAGCATCGCATTTTGTAATCCCCATATTCCCAGGAGGTATTGCGATAGAGGAGCGATATACACAGAAGCAAGGCCAAAACCAGCAACCACCAGCCCTGCGATCATTCCCGTTTTTGCAGGGGGAAACCATTTGAGCGCAGGCGGTGTGGCAGCTGAATACCCGAAGCCAATACCCATACCTGCGAGCACACCAAATCCAAGAATCCAGGGGACGTAACTTGTGGTTTGAGAGACCCAGATAAAACCCAGCCCCACCAGAATACCACCCATGAAAGCTGTGATCCTGGGACCAAGCCTGTCCTGACACTTTCCGGCCAGGATCATTGAGAAGGCGAAGACAATGCAGCAGACAGCATACGGGTCATTCAGTGAGGCGAAGTTCCAGTTGAAAGACCCTTCGCCCCCTGTCATAATGGATTCCCTGATCGCGCCTTTGAAGATGCTCCATGTATAGAGAATACCAAGTGCAAGGTTGATTCCGGTTCCGCTAAAGGTTACTGTCCAGCCTCTGTTCTTTACTGATTGCGACATCTTCTTTCCTTTCCTCTTTCTCCTCCACCCTGTCAGATCCTCTAAGAAGAATTACAGGTCAAAAAGTGGGCATCCCCTGGGGCACAAGGCAGTGTGTCCCAGGGAAAAGCCCATTTAGAGGAGGTTAATGATTGGCCAGCAGGCATTGTTACACGCTTTAGATCACTTTAGACACTCTTAGCACACGCGAGTAAACAGGCCCCCTCGGGCAGGCCAAAGCCGGGCCTCTGGACCCGGATCCTTTACTTAAGGCAGCTTCTACTGCCTTCCGGCTACCAATCTATCTACCACCTCGGGCTCGGCCAGGGTGGAGGTGTCTCCGAGATTGTCAATCTGCCCCTCAGCAATCTTTCTTAGAATCCTGCGCATAATCTTTCCGCTCCGCGTCTTGGGAAGTGCGTCTGCGAAATGAATCTTGTCGGGAGAAGCAATCGGACCAATTTCCTTCCTCACATGCTGAACAAGTACCTTTTTTAGCTCGTCTGTAGGCTCAAAGCCTTCCTTCAGTGTCACAAAAGCATAGATCCCTTGCCCTTTTATGTCATGGGGAAAACCAACCACCGCAGATTCTGCCACCGCTTCATGGGCTACGAGGGCGCTCTCTACCTCCGCTGTTCCCATCCGGTGGCCAGAGACATTGATGACGTCGTCCACTCGCCCCATGAGCCAAAAATAACCATCTTCGTCCTTCCTGGCACCATCGCCGGTAAAATAGTATCCCGGATACTGAACGAAGTACTGCTCTTTAAATCGCCCTGGGTCACCGTACACCGTGCGCATAAAACCAGGCCAGGGCTTCCTTATGCACAGATACCCTCCTTCGTTAACATCTGCTTCCGTCCCGTCCTCCCGGATCACCACAGGGTCCACTCCGAAGAAAGGAAGCGAGGCCGATCCCGGCTTCATGGGCATAGCCCCGGGAATGGGAGTAATTAAGAAGCCTCCTGTTTCGGTTTGCCACCAGGTGTCCACGATAGGACAGCGTTCCTTTCCGATCACCTGGTAATACCAGATCCAGGCTTCCGGATTGATGGGCTCGCCAACGCTCCCGAGGAGTCTCAGGCTGCTCAGATCCCTCTTGTTTGGCCAGTCATCCCCACTCTTCATGATTGCTCGAATAGCCGTTGGTGCGGTATAAAAGATATTGACACCGAATCTTTCTACTACCTCCCAAAAGCGAT
>DATKYC010000098.1:0-2210 GCA_035528695.1 Acidobacteriota bacterium
TAATTTTCCAGTAATAAATGCCAGATAGTGACTTCAAAGACGTCAGAAAGAGGTATAGACAGCCGCCTCCTTTCCCTGTTTTTGGGTTGATAAAGGGGGGAACTATGTTAATATTCTTCAGCGCCTAGCCGATTTGGGCGTAGTCCTTTCAGCTCAGGAGAAAGGCCGTAATGCCCCGTGATTAGGACGAGGCTTACCAGAATAAGGCCTTTGGTGTGGGAGAGATTAACTCATGTTGAACACAGCCTGATTGATGCTGTCAGCCTTGCTGTTATCAGGAGGAGCGCTATGAAGATCACAAGAGATGAAGTCAGTCACGTAGCCAGGTTAGCAAGGCTGAAGCTCACCGAAGAGCAGGAGGGGCAGCTTACTGTGCAGTTGAACAATGTCCTCGAATACATGGGAAGACTTAATCAGCTAAATACAGAAGGGGTGGAACCCACTTTCCACACCAGCTCCCTTCAGAATGCCTTTCGTGAAGATAAGGTCCGGCCTTCATTGCCCAAGGAGATATCTCTGGATAACGCCCCCAAAAAGACAGAGAACTTTTTTGTGGTACCAAAGGTGATCTAAGGTGGAACTATACCAGTACCCCGCCCACCAACTCCATGAATTGTTGCGAAGAGGTGAGGTTTCATCAAGGGAGATCACCGAGTCGGTCTTTGATCGTATTGAACAAGTGGAATCCAAGCTAAACTCCTTTATCAGCTTAATGAAGGGGACGGCCCTTGAGCAGGCCAAAGAGGCCGACCGGATGGTAAGGCATGGAAATATTGGGCCGTTCACCGGGATTCCGCTCGGGATTAAGGATATTATTTGTCTGAAAGGCGCACCAACCACCTGCGGCTCACGTATCCTGATCAACTATAGGACCGTCTATGACGCCAGCGTAATCGAAAAATTACGTGAAGCAGGGGCCGTCTTTGTGGGGAAGACAAATATGGATGAGTTTGCCATGGGTTCTTCCAATGAGAATTCATACTTTGGGCCGACAAAGAATCCGTGGAATCTGAAATATGTCCCTGGTGGATCCAGTGGCGGTTCAGCCGCAGCCACAGCGGCTCGGGAATGTATTGTTTCCCTCGGTTCCGACACAGGGGGCTCCATTCGGCAGCCTTCATCGCACTGCGGGATTGTAGGTCTAAAACCCACCTATGGCCGTGTTTCCCGGTACGGGCTTGTTGCCTTTGCATCCTCCCTGGATCAGATAGGCCCCATGACAATCGATGTACGCGACTGTGCCCAGTTGCTGCAGATGATTAGCGGGTATGATCCTCGTGACTCCACCTCAGTCCCCATAGCGGTTCCAGATTTTGTGGCAGCACTTGGCAGGGATATTAAAGGACTTAGGGTCGGTTTGCCAAAGGAGTATTTTGGAGAGGGACTGGACCAAGACGTCAGGAAAACCGTCGGCAAGGCCATAGAGGACCTTGAATCCCTCGGAGCCGAGACCATTGAAATTTCTCTCCCACATACCGAATATGTGGTCGCCATCTATTACATAATTGCGCCGGCAGAGGCGAGTTCCAATTTGGCGAGGTACGATGGTGTGAGGTATGGGTTTAGGGCGGAGGAGAGCCGTGACCTTCTTGAAATGTTTACAGAAACCAGGACCCAAGGATTTGGGCCAGAGGTGAACAGGCGGATCATGCTCGGAACGTACGCCCTGTCAGCGGGCTACTATGAGGCGTATTACAAGAAAGCATCCCAGGCGAGGACTCTCTTGATAAATGACTTTAAAGAGGCCTTCAAGATATGCCACATTGTGCTTACGCCTGTGGCTCCCACACCAGCTTTTAAGATAGGTGAAAAGATAGATGACCCCTTGACCATGTATCTGACGGACATTTTTACCCTCTCGGCCAACTTGGCGGGAATTCCGGGTATTTCCCTCCCTTATGGAGTAAGCTCTAACGGGCTTCCCATTGGTATCCAGTTGCTGGGGAATTATTTTGCCGAGGAGACTATCCTGACAGCGGCCTATGCACTCGAACAATGGAAAAGCGGGTGGGTAAGAAGGCTTCCCGCTCTTAGTTGATTAGGTTTTTGGTAACACTTTAGCTCTTTTTAATTTTACAGAGTCGGTTCATGGGTCCTTTTCCGGAGTGACCGGCGGGAGGCCTTCGTCATTTCAAGAAGTTACGCAATGGGGGACCCCCTGGCCCCGAGCGAATGCGAGGGGAACAGGGAGGGGGGAGGCATCACCCGTT
>DATKYC010000099.1:0-5899 GCA_035528695.1 Acidobacteriota bacterium
ATCATGGAAGACGTTAGGTGGCTTGGATTTGACTGGGATGACCGGCTTTTTTACGCCTCCGACTACTTTGAGAAGCTTTATGAATATGCAATAAAGCTAATCAAGAAGGGCAAGGCATATGTGTGTGACCTAAGCGCAGATGAAATCCGGGAGTACCGAGGCACCTTGACTGAGCCCGGGAAGGACAGCCCCTATCGCAACCGTTCGGTCGAAGAGAACCTTGATTGGTTCACCCGCATGAGGGCAGGAGAATTCGAGGATGGTTCCCGCGTGCTTCGAGCAAAAATCGATATGGCATCTCCAAATCTGAATATGAGAGACCCGGTCATTTATAGGATCCTGCGGGCAACACACCACAGAACAGGTGACAAATGGTGTATCTATCCAATGTACGACTTTGCTCATTGCCTTTCCGATTCTATCGAAGGAATCACCCACTCAATTTGTACGCTGGAATTTGAAGACCACCGACCATTGTATGACTGGTTCCTGGACGAATTGAACGTTTATCATCCGCAGCAAATCGAGTTCGCGCGCCTCAACCTCAGCCACACGGTGATGAGCAAACGAAAGCTTCTGGAATTGGTAGAAGAAGGCCTGGCCTCCGGCTGGGACGACCCAAGGATGCCCACTATCTCGGGATTGAGAAGACGGGGTTACACGCCGGAATCGATCCGAAACTTCTGTGAACGCATAGGAGTGGCCAAGAAAGATAGTATCATCGATATAGCACTGCTGGAGCACTGCATAAGGGAAGACCTGAATAAGCGAGCACCTCGTGTGATGGCTGTGCTGCGCCCCCTCAAAGTCGTCATAGACAACTATCCTGGAGATAAGGTTGAAGAGTTGGATGCCATCAACAATCCGGAAGACCCCGCTATGGGGATACGGAAGGTTCCTTTTTCACGAGAGCTGTACATCGAACGAGAGGATTTTCTTGAGGATCCGCCAAAAAAATTTTTCCGCTTGGCCCCAGGCCGGGAGGTGCGCCTCAGATATGCATATTTTATCAAATGTGTGGGGGTGGTTAAGGACCCGCACACCGGCGAAGTGATTGAACTACATTGTACTTATGACCCTGCAACCCGAGGAGGAGATGCTCCGGACGGACGTAAGGTCGGGGCCACATTACACTGGGTTTCCGCTGCCCACTCTATCCAGGCCGAAGTACGCTTGTACGACCATCTTTTCATAAATGCAACTCCAGGCGATGAAAAGGAAGGCGGTGATTTCAAAAGCTATTTGAACCCGAATTCTTTGCTGAGGTTGAGGCAGTGCCGGGTTGAACCAGGTCTCGCGGGCGCTGCACCGCGAAGTCGATATCAGTTCGAGAGAATGGGTTATTTCTGTCTTGACTCTGTGGACTCTTCAGAGGGAGCACTAGCTTTTAACCGGACGGTATCGTTACGTGATATCTGGGCCAAGATAAAGGAGTCAGAAAATAAAAACGGAGGACTCAAGGGTAGCGATCAAAAGACTAAGGCTTCCCTAAAGGAAATTATCCCACGCTCAACTGTGAGGCGCGAGGACACTTCACCCATTAGCGAAGAAATCACCATCGAGGATTTTTCCAAGATTGACCTGCGCGTTGCAGTAATCCGTGAGGCGAGCCCGGTGGAAGGCACCAAAAAGATGATCAGGCTCATGGTTGACCTCGGAGAGGGCCGCCTACGTCAAATATTTGCCGGCATCCGTTCTGCCTATCCTGACCCAGAAGAGCTGGTGGGTAAAAAGGTCATTGTAGTGGCGAACCTAAAGCCCCGCCAGATGAAGTTCGGTCTCTCTGAGGGCATGGTGCTGGCCGGGGTCGGAACGAAGGACATATGTCTCCCTACTTTCGATGGGCCAGTTCTCCCTGGAGATACCGTCTCCTAGACTGCTAATCGGCATCAAAATCTCCTGACACACCTTTTGCCCCCCGCATCCTCTTATACGCCTGTCCCAATTTGGTGAATTTAGCCACAATATGTTGTTACTTTTTTTCTTGACACACAATATAAACGGTCCTATTATATCCCCAAGAAATTCCAAATACAGGTCATTCATCCTGTTTCATGAATATCTCCCCATAAAAGGATACGGCGTGCAAGCAGAGCCGGAAATTGTGCCAGAAGTCTTTGGGTTCTGTTTTTTATGTGAGAAAAACATCTGCATTAACAAATTGTCACTTCCAACACCTTAAATGAAGAGGTTGGAATATGGTACAGAAGAAGCACATTGCCGTTGATCGACGCTCTGGCGTTGATCGGCGCTCTGGAGAAGACAGGCGCATACTTCATGACCTGGACTACTTCTTTAAGGGGGGCGCCGAGAGCAGGAGTTGGAGGGAGCGAAGGTCGCCAGTTGAGCAGCGCGAAGGGTGGATGAGGATGAGGGATTGGAGCAGTATATATCTCCAAAACCTAAGGGCCTAAAAACCTTTCGCAGGATCACGACCTTTTTGAGAAAAATTTTATTTGCAAAAAATATATCTTTCGACTCGTCGCTTGTATCTACGGGCATGTAGGAGTTGAAAGAGCTTTTCCTGAGCGAGCGAACATAATGCACCCTTGTAAGTGCGTTGCAGGCACTATTGAGGTAAAGGGTAAGGGTTACAGTTAGTTGGTCCCGGTGGATAGTTAACTTGCAGCATAACCCTCCTCTTGAAAGCCCGCCCTGTTGGAAAAGCAACTCCACTTGAAATCTCATCCCCCTGAGATAAACTCCTATCTCAGGGGCTTTTTTATTGCTCTCAGATATGGGTTATAATTCCACCGCCAAAGGTATGGTCTATCGCATAACATATCTCAAGGACTCATAGATATCCCTGATCACCAACTCTGAAATTTCTGACATGGCCCGGCTCATCGCCGCTGCGAGGGCCTGTGGGTTTTTTTGGGCACATGTTTTTTCGGTGCTGTAAGTCTTCTGAAAGAGGACTCTCCTTGTAATATCCGGTTGATTTTCTTCCAATAAAGTAACACTGATGGACAAAATAGCCTTCCAATCCTCCAGTGTGTCCCACTCAAGGAACTCTTCAACTGAGCCTTCGATCATATGGGAGGAAGCGATCCTGCTTTCACTAGGAATCACCGCCTTAAACAGACCCGATTGTCTCATGTCCCGGCCTAGGAAATAGGCAACAAGTTCTCCTGGGGTTGACCGCCATTTGTAATATACATACTCATTTCTGGTTAATGAGCTGTCCCTATAGAAAATCCGATTAGTATTATACGGAGGAGCAACGTTAAAACGTTCTATTCTCACAACAGCCGGAATTTGTGGCAGTGCCGCCACCTTTGGAGGAGCATACTCAAGAGAATAGAACTCGATCTTTTTTGTGGGCTGTCTAATATCGAAGCACCCTACGGAAAGAACGAGAAGTCCACATAGTAAAGCAAAAATTATCCTCTCCTTGCCCATGAAGAAAAACTCCGTTACTTCTTTTCCTGAGGTCCGGGTTTCAATTTTCGGGGCTGAGGAGCCCCCCCAAATAGCAGTTGAGATGGCTGCTCAGAAAGAAGCTCTGTAAGCTGGCTGATGTTTTCACTTGCCTTTTCCAGATTCTGAACAACCGCCAAAAAGCGGCGGTTGAGTTGAGAAATCGTGTCATCTGTCTTGGCCACCAATGCGGTCCCTTTTTGCAAAAAAATCTTTGCGTTCTTACCCGTCTCTCCAAAATCTTCAATAGTTCTCTTGATGACCCCTTGTTTGTCAGCAATGATCCCTTTTACCTCGTTTAGAGTGTCTTCCAATCCCCTGAGACCTCGATCTGCTCTCTCCGTTAGAGAACGGAAAGATTGGGCAGCCATATCTATAGAAGCTATAATATTGTCCCATTTATGCTTGTCGAAGACATGATTAATACTCTTGAGGGATGATTCAATCTCAAGAGATATACCGGCCACGTCCGCCTCAGTAACCTTCTGGTTGACCTTGTCCAGGGCTAATTTTGTTTTCTCAGAAATCGCCTCCAGATCTAGTGATTTAATCTGTTGAATTACGTCGTCGATTCCTCGAAGGAGCACGCTGATCTCAGAGGGTCTTGAGGCTACAATAGGATACTGCGAAGGAAAGCTGAGCAGGGGAGATCGATCTGGCTCACCCTTTCTTATCCGGTCCAGCTCGATAAACACACTTCCTGTAATGCCCACTGCCTTAAGCTGGGCGATCATGTCACTGTCAAGGGTTTGACCGGACTCGATCTTTAGTACCACTTCTATCAACTTTGAATCAGAGGCAACAGCTATCTTTCCCACACGGCCGATAGTGACACCCCTGTATTTTACGGGTGAGTCAATATCAAGGCCTTGGACCGACTCATTAAAATAGGTCGAATAATTTTGTCCCTTTTCCAGGAAACGAGACATCCCCAACCAGATGATCGCCACAACGGCCAAGCCAATGCCGCTGGCAACAAATAGTCCGACGGTAAACTTGGTTCGCTGGGAAGCCATATTTAGGACCCCCTCAACTCACGCTCTGGTATTCAGTCCGGCGATTAAGAAATTGTCTGGCAAACGGATTTTGCCCGTGATCCCGCAGATATTTTGGATCGCCTTCAGCGATGATTCCCCTGGTACGTCTGTCCAGCATAATAACCCTCTGTGCAACTGCAAAGATGCTTTGAAGCTCATGAGTGACAACAACCATAGTGGCCCCTAAACTTCGGTTAAGCCTTATAATCAGATTATCAAGTTCGTTTGATGAAATAGGATCAAGCCCTGCAGAAGGTTCGTCGAAAAACAGTATCTTCGGATTGAGAGCCATGGCCCTTGCCAATCCTGCCCTTTTTTTCATTCCACCGCTGATTTCAGAAGGAAGATAATCCTCATACCCATCTAAGTTAACAAGATTTAGCTTGATTTTCACCAAAGTATCCACATATTTTTGAGGCAGATCGGTATATTCTTTGATAGGGAGCGCAACATTTTCGGCGACTGTCATTGACCCAAAGAGTGCAGCACTCTGATAGAGGACACCTATTTTCCTAAGTATCTTCTGAAAAGTGGCATCATCACAATTGGAAATGTCATCGCCATCTATAAGAATTTGGCCTGAGTAAGGTCGCATAAGCCCAATTAGATGTTTAAGCAGTGTAGTCTTGCCGCATCCGATCCTCCCCAAAATACCGAATATCTCCCCTTCGTATACATCGAATGATATGCGGTCAAGAACAATGTCTTCCCCGTATCCGGCCACCAGATCCTTAACCTGTATAATGGCCTTCCTATCCATAAGTTAAAATCCCTGAGCTTCTCTTGAAGCAGGTAAAAAGGCAAAACCCTCTTGGGGCGAGTATCATATATGGCCTATGCCATTTAGGCCCCGGCTCACTTCCTTTTTATTCCCAGTAACGGAGTATGACTGAAAAAATTGAATCAGAGACAATTATCAACAGGATGCTGCTGACAACCGCAGATGTGGCAGCCTTACCAACAGACGCTGGGCCACCACTCACCTGAAAGCCTCTGAGACAACCTATCCAGGCTATCAAAAGACCAAACACCCCACTTTTCAGGAACCCCAAAAACACATCAAACAGTGTCAGGGTCTTGACTGTTTGGGCGATATAAGCGCTGGCCGTGAGATCAAGCATGTAGACTCCTACCACAAGCCCCCCGCTAATGGCAAACAGATCCGAAAATAGGGTCAGGACAGGGACCACAAGAACCGTCGCGATAATCCTTGGAATAACCAGGAATCGTGTCGTTTCAAATCCCATGGTAAATAGGGCATCTACCTCCTCCGAGATCTTCATCGTCCCAATCTCCGCAGCAAAGGCGGAACCAGATCTTCCAGCCACGATAATGGCAGTCATGATGGGCCCCAGTTCACGAGCCATTGCCAGGCTTACCAATGAAGCCACATAGATGTTGGCCCCAAATTGCTTGAGTTGCACAGAAGACATGAAGGCCAT
>DATKYC010000100.1:0-3770 GCA_035528695.1 Acidobacteriota bacterium
AGACAGCACATTTTTCAGTTCCGGATGGGCCTCCAGGGTTTCCTCTCTAATCACGGTGGCAGCAGAGTAAGGTGGAAAGAACCGTAGATCGTCTTCAAGCGGCTTCAGGTTATAGGCAGCGATACGGCCGTCTGTTGCGAAGGCGCAGATCACGTCCACCTCCCCTTTGGAAATGGCTTCGTACATCAGCGACGGGTCCAGATCCCGGATCTCACCAAATCGCAATCCATAAGCTTTGCGGAGACCAGGGTAACCATCAGGTCTCTCTGCGAACTCGGCCGTAAAACCTGCCCGAAGCCTAGGAGTATCGTTTTCAAGATCAGAGATTCTGACCCATCCGTACCTCTTCGCATCAGCTTCACGGACAGTAATCGCGTAAGTATTGTTAAATCCGAAAGGCTTAAGCCATCGTGCCTCAAAGCGCTCTCGGTAGGCTTCTCTTACAATTCCAAATACCTCCTCTGGGTCAGATATGGAAGGGTGTTTTAGTATCGCCGTTAATGCGGTCCCCGTGTACTCGGGATATAGGTCTATCTCCCCGTTTACTAGGGCACCGTGGCAAATCATAGTGCCTCCCAAGTTAAAACGGCGTTCCACTGCTAAAGCAGTCTTTGCTTCGATCAACTGGGCCATTATTTCTCCAAGGATGAGCTGTTCAGTGAAATTCTTGGTGCCGATCCTCACTGTTCTGGTTTCGATGTTCGATGATTCCACCGGCAGGAGCCCCATCGAAGGCCTTGTGAAGTAGGATAACAACCCTGTGAGGATTAACAAGAGGGGCATCATGAGTGCAATCGGCCTCTTTAAGCGCCTAACCCATGCCCTTTCATACCTTTTTCTTTCGGGCCGAAGTCCCCACGCAAAGGCCCCGATGGAAAAGTCTACAATGAGGGCAAGCAGGGCGGCCGGAACGGCACCAAGGAGGATAAGCTTTGTGTCGGAGAGAGCGAGCCCTCGGTTAATAAACTGGCCTAACCCCCCCGCACCAATAAACGCAGAAAGGGTGGCGATCCCCACCCCAACCACCGCAGCGGTTCGGATGCCCGCGACTATCACTGGGACGGCCAAGGGAATCCGGACCATCCTGAGCTGCTGATATTGAGTCATACCGATCCCAGCAGCGGCTTCCATCACCTGGGGAGATACCCCCTCAAGCCCTGTCAGCGTATTACGCACAATAGGCAGTAATGCATAAAGGGTGAGAGCAATGATTGCGGGCATAAAGCCAATCTTCTGAAGTAAAGTCAGCAGAAAGACAAGCATGGCAAGGCTCGGTATGGTCTGAAGGATGCTCACCGTGCTCAGGGCAGCGCTCCGCAGCAATACAGCTCGGAACACAAGGATTCCGAGAGGCACTCCAATGAGCATCGCTATTCCGGTGGAGCAGCCGGAGAGTATGAGGTGCTCACCCGTGCGCAGCCAGAGCTCCGGCAAGCGATCAGTAACGTAAGTAATTAGAGACTCTGAACCCATCACAACACATCCTTGAACTCGGCCAGTTGCTTGGCAGGTCTTGCGAAAAGGTCACGGACAAATCCGGTGGCAGGTGTCGCCAAGACCTCCCTCTTAGTCCCAATCTGTTCCAGGTTCCCTTTATGGAGGATCACGATGCGGTCCCCAAGAAGCAGGGCCTCAAAGATGTCGTGAGTGACAAAGATAATGGTCTTTTTGAGCCGTCTCTTGAGGGCTAATAGTTCCTGCTGGAGTATCTCACGGGTGAGGGCATCAAGGGCTCCAAACGGCTCATCCATAAGGAGGTAGGCAGGATCCGCTGAGAGGCCACGCGCTACCCCCACTCTCTGCTGCTCCCCTCCAGAGAGTTCATCGGGAAATCTCTTCGCATATTCTTTTGGGGGGAGGCCCACAAGGTCTAAAAGTTCCCTGACTCTTTCCCTTCTCTTTTTGACGGGCCAGGCAAGCAAACGGGGCACCAATTCAACATTTTGCTCAATAGTCATATGGGGGAACAGTCCTATTCCCTGAAAAACGTAACCGATACGCCGACGTAAATCTACAGGGTCCTGATCCATGACGTCCCTCCCCCCTACCTCAATGATACCTTCAGTGGGTTCAATCAGACGGTTGATCATTTTGAGTGTGGTGGTCTTGCCGCAACCAGAGGATCCCAGAAGAACAACGGTCTCTCCTTCCTCAACCTGCAAGGAGAGGTCCTTGACCGCATACGAGCAGCCCCCATCGAATGTCTTAGAAACATGGTCTAGTCTTATCATTGTCTTTGGTGGTATTGTCCCGAGAAGGGAACGTCAGGAGTATGTGGGGTGAACAGTTGTCTGTCAAGGATGAAACTCTCACTTTATATACCTCTTATTAGACCCTGAGCGCTATCATCGGAGTCGCTATAGGAGGTTTGTGAGCTCAGATCCTATCTCTGACATCTCAATAAAGAAAGGCCCGGCCTGTATTTTTTAGGGTGTGATCGTCTCGCATGTAATTGGCCTTGCTGCCGTTGCGCTTGATCACCTCAAAGCCTTCGGGGTCGTATGGCTCAAGGTCATAGCTCGGTGCCAGTTCAGGGCCCGTTTTTCTGCAGAGAGCTACATGCCTTTCCAGCTTGGCAATGGAAAAAGAGATGAGTTCACTCAAGAAACCAAAGGCATGTCGCATCTGATGAAATCCGTACTTTTTCATGAGGGCATACCCATTAATAGCCTCCTCTTCAGCCTTTTTATTTGGTGTATCCTGACTCGTGGTGCACGCTGTCTGAATGGAGGGCATTGCAATTCTCTTGTTGACCTTTTCCATGAGCAGGTTGGCCATGTTGTGGGAGACAAGGCCGAGATCTACGGCATAGTTTTTCTGGATGTTGGCGATTGATGGAAGGCCTGCGTGGACAACCATCAGACCAGGGTTTACGAGCTGAGTGAGGGTAATACCGAATAGGGCCTCGGCATGGGTGAGCGTGAGGAGCCCAGACATAGAATAAGGCCCGGAGAGCCCTGCCATTGGCATGGTAGACACATAAATAGGAAGGCCTTTGCGCATACACGAGAGAAAGGGATGAATCATACTCTCGATAACGTTTAATGGGCTGTTGATAATGGAAAACTGGACGGTAATAGCACCCCTTGTCTCATGGATCTCCTGGGCCCTGGCGATCCCCGCCTCGGTGACTGCGGCAACATAGATCGGCTTGTGGCAGTTCTCAATAATGGTATCCATGACCTTTACCTCTTGATTCTTTAACAAGACCCCTCTGGCCATGAAATTGACTACGTCGGCCTCATTGACTATCTTGGCTATTTTGGCAAGGTGTTCAAGGGTGGGCTCTACGAGGTCCCCGGTCTGATCATCGTACACAAAGGGGGCGGTACCTCCCACACCAAAGGAGTTCTCCGGGATCCAGTACTGCTCTCTTTTAGGTGCCGTAGTGATGGCCTGTTCCACGAGCGGGGCAAGCACATGAAGGTGCCCTGTGGTCTCATCAAAGGCTGCCAAACCCGTATCCTCAAAGATCTCTCTTATTTCTAACGAGGCACATTTTACCCCCACCTCTTCTAAAACCCGGAGGGCATCCTGGTGAATGCTTTCCAGATAATCATCAGATACAAGATCCATTTTCTCTCATTTCATCTAAATAGTTACCTGCATTCCGTCATGGGCAAACCGTACGTTGTTGAACTTCCCCTCTAATGCCTTATAGTCATCATGGCTTCTATTCCAATATTCCTCAAGATGGACAAAAAGGACCTGCTCTGCCTGGATTCTCCTGGCCAGAGCTATGGTCTGCTCAAATGTGTAAAGGGTTGTTC
>DATKYC010000101.1:0-3391 GCA_035528695.1 Acidobacteriota bacterium
GGCCCTTTGAAGTGCACACAGCAAAGGAGGCTTATCTGTGGAGCTAACTAAACTGAAGGTTACCCCTATCAAGATCTTCTTCTTTAAGTGGGCCAAGAGTGGCCAGGACAACTTTATCATCTCTGAATATCTCGCTGGCAACCTCCACGACTTCATCAACCGTTACCCTCTCCAAATTCGACGTGAGTTCGTCATAACTCACATACCTTTCAAAATTGAATTCATTCTTGGCAAGCCGCATCATCCGGCTATCAGCATTTTCAGAAGCCAAATAGATAACACCGATCAGATGGTCTTTCGCTGCTGCCAATTCAGATTCAGGCAGCTTTCCCATCTTGAGCTTCCTGATCTCTCTTCGGACGGTTTCAAGCACAGGATTAACATTCTGGCTATCTGTCGCCACATACACTCCTAGAAGGCCCGTGTCTAAATAAGACGAAAGAAAAGAATAGACAGAATATGCGAGTCCGAGCTTCTCTCTGATCTCCTGAAAAAGACGCGAACTCATATTGCCACCAAGAATCGTATTTAGGATTGCACAAGCATATCGTTTATCATCTGAGACTGGTGGGGCCTCACCACCCAGGCAAATATGGATTTGTTCCAAATCTTTAAAGTGTATTGCAGTCCCGGCATGGGAAGATGGGACACTCCTTTTTGTGTTGGAGTTATTTCCTTTCAACCGTTCAAAGAGCGGCTTGAATGAGGAAACTATTGACTGGTGGTCCATATTCCCCGAAGCAGCTATCAGGATTCTCTCAGGGATATAATATGTACTTAGGTAGTTCAGTATAATTTCTCTTCCTATACCGGATACCGTGCCACCTGTTCCTAGAGTAGGCATGCCTAAGGGGTGATCCATCCAGAAAAATCGGTTGAACAACACATGGATATTATCATCAGGGGTATCTTCTACCATGCTGATCTCTTGAAGTATTACCTGTCTTTCACGCTCCACGTCATCGGGACTAAATATCGAATTTAAGAAAACGTCGGAAAGGACGTCAGCCAGAACTCCAAAATGCTTGTCGAGCACTCTCGCATGAAAGCAGGTATTCTCTTTACTGGTAAAAGCATTGGAGAGGCCCCCTAAGGCATCGAGCTCCTTGGCAATCTCTAAACAGCTTCGGTTCCTCGTCCCCTTAAACGTCATGTGCTCGATAAAATGAAAAATTCCGTTTTCACCTTCGAGTTCATCACGAGATCCCGCATCCACCCAAATGCCAACAGAAATGGAACGTAAATGATCCGAAGCCTCCGACACAATCCTTACACCATTTTCTAGAATTGTCTTATGATACATCAGGTTATCCGCTATTGTGAAAACCTAGTTAACATTAATTGTCGGCTTCGTAAAAAGTCCAACTGCTGCGTTACGCTCCATCTTTCGTCATTGAGGCGTACTGTAAGTACGCCTCATTCCCCAATTTCGCAAGCCTTGCATTTGGAGCTTTTTACTGTGCCGTCCCATTTATGACTTTTTACGAGTTTATCATTAATTGGTAAGCATAAGAAGCAAGCGTTTTATTTTAATCTATGTCGGCTTACTTTTTTCACTTTATCAACCGTTACAAATATAGGGCTCTCTCTAATCAATAGTCTCACCTAATGCGGCCTTGCGTGAGAGACGGATCCTTCCTCCCCCGTCTATTTCCAATACCTTGACAAGGACTTCGTCCCCTTCCTTGAGCACATCTGAAACCTTGTTGACCCTTTCTTGAGCCAACTGTGATATGTGAATAAGGCCATCTGTGCCTGGAAGGATCTCAACAAATGCACCAAAGTCCATGAGTTTTACTACCTTCCCCATGTAAAGCTTGCCAACCTCTGCCTCTTGCATGATCTGACTAATCATTTTGATGGCGATCTCAGTGCTTTTCTTGTCAGGCGCAGCAATAGTCACTTTTCCGTTTTGATCAACATCGACTCTGGCTCCGGAAACGCTAGTTATTTCTCTAATAACTTTCCCGCCCGGCCCTATCAGATCCCTAATCTTCTCAGGCTTGATCTGGATTGTGGTGATAATGGGTGCATACTCAGACACCTGACTCCGCGGGCTAGAAATTGCCTTGTTCATTTCATCCAGGATAAACAACCTAGCCTCTTTAGCCTGGTCAAGGGCCTGACGCATCACATCCTTTGTAACGCCCTCGACCTTTATATCCATCTGTAAAGCGGTTATTCCATTGCGCGTCCCCGTTACTTTGAAATCCATATCCCCGTAATGGTCTTCATCTCCTATGATATCAGTTAACACTATTACCTTATCATTTTCTGCGATAAGACCCATTGCCACGCCAGCCACTGCCTCTCTTACCGGAACGCCTGCATCCATGAGCGAAAGGCTTCCGCCGCAAACGGTGGCCATTGAAGAAGAGCCATTTGATTCAAGTATTTCTGAAACAAGCCTTACGCAGTATCCAAAATCCTCCTTCTTAGGCAACACCGGCATGAGAGACCTTCGGGCAAGTGCACCATGGCCTATCTCCCTGCGCCCTGGCCCCCCGAGCCTTTTTGCCTCGCCTACGCTGTATGGTGGAAAATTGTAATGAAGGATGAACGACCTCAAATGATCTCCATAGATCGACTCTATCCGTTGTTCGTCCATTTCCGTTCCAAGGGTAGTTAAGACAATTGCCTGCGTGTCTCCGCGAGTAAACAGGGCCGACCCATGTACACGAGGAAAAAGACCCACCACGCATTCTATGGGTCTAACTTCAGTAAAAGAACGGCCGTCAATCCTTGTTCCCTCCTCCAGAATCATATGGCGGACCATCTTCTTTTCCAGCGCATATACCGCCTCCCGAATCTCCGCTTTCCTTTCCTCGTATACGTCCGATAAAGATTCCAGAATAGTTTTCACGGTCTCATTTCTTTTCTGCTCGCGCAACTTCTTGTCGGGAGTGCTTATGGCCTCCCGAATATGGAGCGTCCCTATATCGGCGACCTCCTTCGCAAGACCTTCATCAATGGTGTATGCTGGAATGACCCTTTTTTGCCTGCCCACCTCTTTCTTAAGCTCTTCTTGCATGTCAAGCAGGGGTTGTAGTGCCGCATGGCCGTAGAAGATTGCCTCTATCATATCTGACTCAGAAACAAAAAGCCCGCCGCCTTCTACCATTACTACGCCAGCACGATTACCCGCCACGATCAAGTTGATGTCACTATCAATCTGTTGACTAACCGTGGGGTTAGCCATGAATTTGCCACCTACCCTTCCCACCCGTACGCCAGCAATTGGGCCCATAAAGGGAATATCGGACAGTTCCAGAGCGGTTGATGCACCTATAATGGCTAATACATCTGACTCATTTTCTTTGTCTGTTGAGAGTACGGTCGCAATCACCTGGGTTTCATAGCGGTAGTTTTCAGGAAAAAGCGGCCTGAGAGG
>DATKYC010000102.1:0-2717 GCA_035528695.1 Acidobacteriota bacterium
TCGGTTCTAACATTGAGGTGAGGGCCTCGACCGCAATGTCCACCTCGTTGTCATAGAAGTCAGCGATTTTTTCAAGCATTGTATCAAGCGAACCTGTTGCCTCGCCCACGGAAATCATTTGCACTACCATGTGAGGAAAGACACCGGCCTCTGAAAGTGGCTCGGCAATAGTCTGCCCCTCGGCGATACTACTGCGAACTTCATAGATTACCTCTTCGAGTATCACATTGCCTGCGGTCTTTGCCACGACTTCCATGGCCTCCAGGATAGGAACCCCACTGCTGATCATTGTTCCCAGGGTCCGCGTAAATCTTGCGACAGCTACCTTCTTCAGCAATACGCCAAATATCGGCAACCGCAAGCTGAGGGCATCTAACCTTTTTCTGCCTCCTTTCGAATTTCGGTACCTTTTGAATAACCACGCAAGGAGCACGAGAGAACCAATAATGTAGTGTATGTTCCCTTTCAAGAAGCGGCTCATATTCACTACTATCTGGGTTGGGAGTGGAAGACTCGATCCCAGATCTCTAAACATCTCTTCAAATACGGGGATCACGAAGATCAGAATCACTGCAATGACTAAAATAGCAATAATCATTACAACTATTGGGTAGGTCATGGCACCTTTTATTTGGCTCTTGAGTTTCTCCGCCTTCTCAATATAGGCGGCAAGGCGTTGCAGTATAATATCCAAGATACCGCCCACTTCGCCTGCACCCACGAGATTTACAAAAAGCGAGTCAAATATCTTAGGGTGCTTACTCAAGGCCTCAGCGAGGGCGGAACCGCCCTCAACATCCTTGGTAACTTTCTTGAGAATCTGCTTGAAAGTCTTATTCTCAGTCTGTTCGGAAAGAATAGTGAGCCCTTGGACAAGAGGGAGACCGGCGTCAATCATGGTAGAGAACTGTCTCGTAAAGATGACCAAATCCTTCTTGGTCACCTTGGGTTTCATGAAGGAGATATTTTCAAACAGGTCCTTTGGCTTCTCTTTTATCTTTTTGACGGTGAGATTGCGTCTTTTTAATTGAAGCCCTGCTATTTTTTCATCAGCAGCTTCCAGTTCACCTTTGAGGATCCTGCCTCTCCTTGTTTCGGCAACCCATTTATAGGTTGGCATTATGCTCCTCCTTGAGCCGAGTAATGTCGAAAATATCGGCTATCCAATATATAAGAGTTTCAGGCTCTTTTCCATAGGCTGTTACGGAGATTACGTTAACCCTTAAATATCTGCAAGAAACATGACAAAGGGGTGTTTAAAACAAAAATAGTATTAAATTTGCCATTTTTTTACCCTACGGGAAAGCCGATGATACTGCATCTCATTTGTTTTCAAGGGCTCGCGGTAGCTTACTACAGCTTAACCCTTGACGCCTTGGATCTCCCCGTTGGTGCGGGATCTTACGAGCGGCATCCTCGACTTTTGCAATACTTGGGTTAAGTTAGATAATTCATTATGCCGTGTCAAGAAATCTGTCTTTCAGAGGTCTTTAACTTTGCTTTTACAGCATTTGATCAAACCCCGGGGTGCACGTATGATGACTACCCCGGGGTGGGGCCTCATTTGAGGGCATATTTGGTCGATTTGTCAGATATAATTCTTGACAAGTGGTGTGTATTCAATGTTATTAAGAGTGCTCTGAAAAAGAGGGTGGGCTCAAAAAGCCCGGTCAAAAAATAACGATTTGAGGAGGTACTGACTGTGAGTGAAATTATTGCCCCCATGGGTGGAAAGGTGATCGATGTAAAAGTAAAAATAGGCGATGTGTTGAATGAAGGTGACGAGGTTATCATCTTAGAGGCTATGAAGATGGAACTGCCTGTGGTTGCTGATGCTTCGGGCACAGTAAAAGAGGTGAGATGTGCCAAGGGTGACGCGGTAGAGGCAGATGCGGTCCTCGTGGTGCTTGAGTAACACTATGCCATAGATAGGGTTTTTGTGTTGGCATCCGGATAAGCACCTTTTTTGGTTTATTGGACGGGCCCTCGGAGGTTTCTTATATGGGTATTGAAGAAAAGATCAAGGACCTGGAAAGAAGGAACGCGGAGGCGGAGCTGGGTGGTGGTCAGGCTCGCATTGAAGATCAACATGCCAAAGGCAAGATGACCGCGAGGGAAAGGCTTGATTATTTTCTTGATAAGGACAGCTTTCAGGAAGTGGATAAATTCGTGGTGCACCGGTGCTATGATTTTGGGATGGAAAAGAAAAAGATCCCTGGTGATGGCGTCGTGACCGGTTACGGGACAATAAACGGTAGATTGACTTTTGTTTTTGCCCAGGATTTTACGGTGTTCGGGGGATCCCTAAGCGGGCCATTCGGGGAAAAGGTTTGTAAAATAATGGACCTGGCCCTCAAGAATGGTGCACCTGTGGTTGGATTGAATGACTCGGGCGGTGCCAGAATCCAGGAAGGGGTGGTGAGCCTGGGAAGCTACGGCGAGATATTTAAGAGAAATGTGTGGAGTTCAGGGGTTGTCCCTCAGATATCAGTTATTATGGGGCCTTGTGCAGGGGGAGCAGTGTATTCGCCTGCCCTCACCGACCTCATTATCATGGTCAAAAAGACAAGCAATATGTTTATAACCGGGCCCCAGGTTATCAAGTCGGTTACCTCTGAGGAGGTAACATCTGAAGCGCTTGGAGGGGCCATGACCCATAATACCAAGAGCGGAGTGGCCCACTTTGCCGAGGATTCAGACAAGGCTGCCTTGGATAG
>DATKYC010000103.1:0-5489 GCA_035528695.1 Acidobacteriota bacterium
AAGACCGTTCCCCTGGAGCTTCAAAATCGTCTGACTGAATTGGAGACAAGGGCCGCCCAAAAGGCAATTTGTATACACTATGACCTCCTTGAAGCAGGGGGGCTTAAACTGAAGGGCGGAATCTGCAAAATAAAAGGGCAATACCACCTTTTCGTTGACAGGCGAAAATCAATTGCCGACAAAATAGATTTTATTGAGGGTTACATGGAAAATCCCCTTCCCGAAGACATCCCCGAGGGCGAAGTGTTTACGTATCAGGCAACTCCCAAGGGCTGAGGCTCCCGGTCTCGCAAACTTATGCTTCTTAAGTTTCAATGCTTTTGCAATAATGAGAGTGAGGAGGGCACCCATTGAAAAGAAGAGGCCAGATAACAGCGCTTACTCTCATCTTCTTGGCCTTCTGGCTATCACAACCTTCTAATTTGGAGGGAAGGCAGGACCTCCCCTGTTTGAATACAATTTCCTCCACTGATTCCCTCCTGTTAGCGGACCCTGGCGGTTTTCTCGTCTACAAGAAAAATGAAGGGAGAAAAGCTACCCCTGCCTCCACACTAAAGCTCCTCACTGCACTCACTGCCCTTCACTATCTACGAAATTCGTACAGGTTCCAGACTGAATTTTACGTGGATTCGGACCAAAACCTCAAGATAAAGGGTTATGGAGACCCTCTGTTGATCTCGGAGGTATGGCGAGAAATTGCGGATGACCTATCCAGAAAGATTCGAAAGTTTAAAGACCTTGTACTGGATGATGCCTATTTCTCCCCAAATATCGTGATTCCTGGGGTAGGAAAGTCCGCTAACCCCTACGATGCTCCAGTCGGGGCCTTATGTGCTAATTTCAATACGATTTTCTTTGACCGCGATGATCGGGGGCAAATCATTTCAGCTGAACCCCAGACACCTATAATCCCGTTTTCTCGAGGAAAGATAAGCTCGCTCCGAATAAGGAAGGGCCGCTATACATTCACCCACAATGGCCGGGAGGCTACGCTTTATGCAGGCGCACTGCTCTTACACTTTCTGAGGGAGAGGGGAATGGAAAGCCAGGGGAAAATTCGGCTGGGTGCCATAGCTCCTGAAGATAGGCTGGTCTACACGTACCGATCGAGGTTTACGTTGGAGCAGACTCTTAGGAAAATGATGGAATTCTCAAATAATTTCATAGCCAATCAGATCTTTATAGGACTCGGGGCTTTCGTACTTGGCCCTCCTGGCACACTTGCCAAAGGGGCCCGAGTGATATCCGACTTTGCGAAAAAAGAACTGGGCCTCAAAGGGATTGAAATTGTAGAAGGCTCTGGAATCTCCCCAAAAAACCGTCTTTCAGCGCTCCATATGCTTGTAATTCTAAGGCATTTTGAGAATTACCGCCACCTTCTGAATAGAAAAGGCAATATCCTTTACAAAACGGGCTCACTTAGGGGTGTCAGGGCTCGGGCAGGTTACATGGAGGGAGATGTTAGGGGACCATATTACTTTGTCATCTTTATTAACCGGGATGAGTCAAATACCGATTCTTTGATGGAATGCTTGAGTAGGACTATTACTAAAAAATGAGGCAACCATTTCAGAGCTACTTCTCCCTGAGGGATAGATTCCCTTTCATTTTGCTGAAAAGGGGGCATTAGCTCAATGGCCTTGATAGAGCTATAATGAAATCGTGTAACACTTTAGCTCTTTTCAATTTTACAGAGTCGGTTCATGGGACCTTTTCCGCAGTGACCGGCGGGAGGCCTTCGTCATTTCAAGAAGTTACGCAATGGGGGACCCCCTGGCCCCGAGCGAATGCGAGGGGAACAGGGAGGGGGGAGGCATCACCCGTTGGGTAACTTCATGAAATGACCAGGCCGTGAGACTTGGAACAAAGGAAATGGACCCATGAACCGACACTGTAAAATTGAAAAGAGCTAAAGTGTTACCCAATTCTCAATGAACTATCTCTGTGCCAACACCCACCCGGGTGAAAATCTCCAGCAAGATAGCGTGCTCCTTTCGGCCATCGATAATGTGGGCCTTTTTCACACCTTCGTTAAGGGCTTTTACGCAGCAGTTTACCTTTGGGATCATTCCTCCTTTGATGGTGCCATCACTGATCAGTTTCGCAACCTCATCTACCTTAAGGGTTGAGATCAAGTTCCCTTGCGCATCAAGCACACCTTGGGTGTCCGTAAGAAGAATCAGCTTTCTGGCCCCCAGAGAGGCTGCTATATGACCAGCCACCACGTCGGCATTAATATTGTAAGTTTCTCCTTCCTTGCCCGCACCCACCGGCGCTATAACCGGGATGAATTCGCTCTCAATAAGGCTCATCAGGACTTGATTGTCGATTGTGGTAATCTCACCCACCATGCCTATATCGATGATTTCAGGTGGCCGATCGTCTCCCTTATCCTTTATGTACTTCATTTTCCTCGCCGTAATAAGTTGGCCGTCCTTACCGGATAACCCTACAGCCCGACCACCGTTTCGATTAATAAGGGCTACAATCTCCTTGTTCACCTTGCCAACCAACACCATCTCTACTACGTCCATGGTCTGTTTATCAGTGACTCGCATACCATCCACAAATTCCGATTCTATGGAGAGCTTCTTCAGCAAATCACCAATCTGGGGACCACCACCATGTACCACGATTGGATTCATGCCCACATATTTCATCAAAATTATATCAAGCGCGAAATCTTCTTTCAGCCGTTCATCCACCATTGCATGGCCGCCGTACTTTACAACCACCGTAGCCTTATTAAAGCGCTGTATGTAAGGAAGGGCTTCGATAAGGACCTTTGCCCTGTCAGCTTGTGCAATCATAAAATGTACCTGCTCAGGTTTTCGTCTTCCAATATGTCTTCCAGTTTTTCTGCCACATACTCTTTGTCTATGATCACCTTTTTTGTGGTCATATCCGGGGCATCAAAGGATACTTCCTCCATCAGCTTTTCCATGACTGTGTGGAGACGACGAGCCCCAATATTTTCCGTGCGCGCATTCACCTTACTCGCCATACTGGCAATCTCCTTGATGGCAGATTCCTGAAATACCACCTCGATCCCCTCAGTGGCCATAAGGGCCTCATATTGTCTAATCAATGCATTTTTCGGCTCCGTGAGGATTCTTAAAAAATCCTCCATGGTGAGGGAATCAAGCTCCACCCTTATAGGAAACCTCCCTTGCAGCTCCGGTAACAGGTCTGAGGGTTTACTGATATTAAAAGCACCCGCTGCGATAAACAAAACATGGTCTGTCTTTACCATCCCGTATTTTGTTATAACTGTTGTGCCCTCCACTATCGGTAGGAGATCTCTCTGGACTCCTTCCCTGGAAACATCGGGACCGTAAGAGGACTCCGAGCCTGCTACCTTATCAAGCTCGTCTAGAAAAATGATGCCATTTTGTTCTGTCATTCGCATGGCACTTTCGATCACCTTGTCCATGTCTATGAGTTTCTGGGATTCCTGTTGAAAAATGATCTCGATTCCCTCCGGAATCTTCATGCGTCTCTTCTTTTTCTTTGCTGGAAATATATTCCCAAAGACCTCCTTGATATTGAGCTCCATTTCTTCAAGGCCTGTACTGGAAAAAATCTCCAACATAGGGACATTACCGTTGGTAACCTCCACCTCCACATAACGTTCATCCAGCTTTCCGCTCTTTAGCATGCGCCGTAATTTTTCACGGGTGGAGATGCCTTCCGGCTTTTCAACCTTTACAACCTCCAAGATCTTTTCCTTCTCCCCTTCTTCTTCACGTACCTCCTCCTTCTTTTTTGGCAAAAGGAGATCAAGGAGCCTCTCTTCTGCGAGCTCACGCGCTTTGACCTTAACCCTTTCCTCTTCTTCTTTCTTGGCCATGTTAACAGCCAGTTCTGTCAGATCTCTTACCATGGATTCCACGTCCCGTCCCACGTATCCAACCTCAGTAAACTTGGTGGCCTCTACCTTCAGGAAAGGGGAACTGGCAAGACGGGCCAGGCGTCTTGCTATCTCGGTTTTTCCAACTCCAGTTGGTCCTATCATGATAATGTTTTTTGGTGCGATCTCGTCCCTGAGTTCTCGTGGCACCTGCTGGCGGCGCCACCTATTTCGCAAGGCAATGGCCACAGATCGTTTGGCCGGGTCCTGCCCTATAACGTACTTGTCCAACTCCGCAACAATCTCCCTGGGGGTCAGGATTTTCATGATATGATTTTTTTCTACCTCGTTTTTTTTCATAAACTCCTCGAACTAAGCGCTCTAACCCATAATCTTCACTCTTCCAGCCCTTTAACCACCACGTGCTCATTGGTATAAAGGCAGATAGACGCGGCAATCAGCATTGACTTACGCGCAATAGTTTCGGCATCCAGATCCGAATGTGCCACCAGGGCCTTGGCAGCCGCAAGGGCATAAGGCCCGCCAGATCCGATGGCAGCCACTGATTCATCCGGTTCTATTACGTCCCCTGTTCCCGAAATTATGAGGATGTGCTCCTTATCCATGGCAAGAAGGAGGGCTTCCAACCTTCTGAGAATCTTATCAGTCCTCCAGTCTTTCGCCAGTTCAACAGCTGCCCTGGTGAGATTTCCATCGTAGCTTTCCAGCTTTCCTTCCAGCCTTTCGAACAAGCTAAATGCGTCCGCAGCAGCACCGGCAAACCCTACCAGCACCTTGTTCTCATACATGTAGCGGACCTTTGTGGCCTTGTGCTTCATGATCGTCTCACCGAGGCTTACCTGTCCATCCCCCGCCATCACCGCCTTACCGTCTTTTATAACGGCAAGAACGGTAGTACTCCGCACAGTCATCAATGCGCTTTGGTGCATAATCAGATATCCTCTTCTCCCTTTCTCCTCAGCTCCGCGGATGTGCCTTATCATATACCTCCATAAGCCTGTCAAGGCTTACGTGAGTGTACTTCTGCGTGGTAGAAAGGCTCGAATGTCCTAACAGTTCCTGCACTGACCGAAGATCGGCCCCCCCATCCAACAGATGGGTCGCGAAAGTATGCCTCATTGAATGTGGACTTATATCAGATGACAGGCCGCTTTCAATCGCATACCGCCTCAATATCCTCCCTATGCTTCGTACAGAAAGACGATCACCACGAAAATTGATAAAGAGTGGCACACCCTGTGAATCAGACTCCTTTTTTCTCCTCAAATGCTGAGTTGAGGCGAGATAATCTCTCAGCGCCGCCAGAGCCTGGCGACCAATGGGTACAATCCGTTCCTTGTTTCCTTTGCCTATAACTCTGACCAATCGTTCATCGAAATCAATACTGGCTATATTTAGGGCCACAACTTCACTTACTCGGATCCCGCATGAATACAGCACTTCCAAAATCGCAAGGTCTCTCAGCCCGAGGGGCGTTTCTCGATCAGGCTTTTTGAGAAGTCTAAAGACCTCGTCTACAGAAAGGAAGTTAGGGATATATTTCTCAAGTCTGGGCGTCGAAATATCAGCAGCTGGATTCCCCTTAATCAAACCTTTCTTTTCCAGAAAAAGGAAAAAA
>DATKYC010000104.1:0-2446 GCA_035528695.1 Acidobacteriota bacterium
GGTTTCCGGATATCTTGATTGGGCGCTGACAAGAGGCGACACAAGGAAAAGGATTGTAATACACCCGCAAAAGACTATGAACAGCGGAAATCTTGGGATTTTAATTAACACTGGAATCACCTCCTTTACAATTATTCACCATCTCACCTCAGAGGGGCATAAGCGCTAACTTACTTGCAGCGTCATTCCGTCCCGGATCGCGGTCCGGGATGACGACTGGGTAATCCTACTCTCTTAAGTTAGCGCTTATGCCTGAGGGGGTCTGTGCCAGGTGCCGATCAAGGAATGCCTTTATGGCAATTGGGTATTGGGGGGTAAGGCTTGAACTGCTGTGATCCGCACCAATGGCGACAAAGAGTTCTGCTCTTCCCGCCGGAAAGCTGTCTCTTACCCTCCAGGCATGATGGAGAGGGAAATTCTCGTCTTTCTCACCATGAACAATCAAAACAGGAATGTCAATCTTTGGCGCCAGTCTTACGGGGCTTATGTTATCCAGCCTGAACCTGTAAAAAATGTTCATCAAGAAGACCACCATAGGGGCAAAAATACGTCCCAAATATCGTCCATAATTGCGGTAGAGGCTCAGGAGGGCCTCTTGGGTGCGGGCGTAACAGGACTCTAAGAAGAGGAGTCTTATCTGGTCAGGATTTCGGCTTGCCACAATAACTGCTGCGGCCGCACCTGCCGAATGGCCATAGAGAAGCACCGGTTCATTTACCCATTTGATTACAGCTTCTATATCCTCGGCAAATCTGAAAGCGTTCATAAAGCGACGGCTTGTGGACGCACCATGATCACGAGCGCTATGCATAACGGTGGTAAATCCCATCTTCCCGAAAAGCCTGGCCCTCGGGACCATTCGATCCCTGTTTCGGCTCCATCCGTGGACAAACACCACAATACCTCTTGATTGGCCCTCAGGTTCCACACGCCACACCTCCAATGAGCCTCCATCAGCGGTGGGGATCCGGGTGTCAATAACACGACCCCAATCCGGGATTTCCTTTACCGGCATTCGAGGAACCTGGTGCACAAGGTAAGTGAAATAGAGGGCAAGGATAAGGTAGACAGCCAGGATTCCTATGATTAAATAGGCCCACATGTTATCAGTCCAATGATCCTGGAAACATCGAGGTTGTTAACCGTAAGAGGTAGTGTCCGTAGCCCGTTGTCAGTGGCCGGTCGTGCTACAAACAACTGAGAACAATCAACGCGCATCACACCGTCACGACCGTCTGCATATATACTGGAGAGAGAGCACGCTGTCAATTCATTACATATTATGCCAAAAAAGGTTTAAATACCTAGTCCTTTTGAGGCACCAGGTCTCCGAGGTTTTTCTGTGAGATGGACCGGGTGGTTATTGACTTTATTCTTGTTTTTTTGATTCTTTTGGGTTAAACTCCCCCCGACTTGTTTTTAGTGATACCAGGAGAGCCTGCTTTTACGGCAGGAATATTTCATACATGTCGGGCGAATACAGCATGGAGCAGGTCTTACTCCTCAATATAACCTACGAACCCCTCAGGGTCATCAACTGGAAAAAGGCGATTACCTTGTCCCTGTTAGGTAAGGTGGAAGTCCTTGAGGAATATGGCAGGGAAATCCGCTCGGTCAGCTTTACCATTAGGTTGCCTGCGGTGGTGCGGCTTCTCAGGATGGTAAAAAGGCCAAAGACGCCTGTTAAGTTCTCAAGGCAGAACATCTACGCCAGAGACAAATATGTATGCCAATACTGCGGCCGGAGATTTCCTTCCGAGGAACTCACCTACGATCACGTCATTCCCAGATCTCGGGGTGGCAAGACCAAGTGGACAAATATTGTGACCTGCTGCATCCAATGTAACAGAGAAAAGGGAGGGCGGACCCCCGGTGAGGCACATATGACTCTCGTCCGCACCCCTTCGTGTCCCACATGGGTGCCGGCATTGAAGATTACCATTGGCTTCAGGGAGGTTCCGCAGTCCTGGCGGGACTACCTCTACTGGAACGTGGAGCTCGTTGAGTAGGGAGCAATCAACCCCTATTTAATGGCAGCTGCGATCTTTTCCGCGGTCTCTTTGATCGCCCCCATGTCTCCCTGTTTCAGTTCCCAGGCCGTCACGGAAAGCTCATCTCCCCCGCTCAGGCGGGGCATGAGGTGGAGGTGATAGTGCATCACGATCTGGTTCGCACCGCTGCCGTTTAATTGAAGACAGGCCACTCCGATGGGGTTCAAGGTATCTCTGATAGCGTGAATAATCTTTTGAGAGGCAAGGTGGACTGCGGCGAGATCTTCGGCTGGGATTTCCCAGAGGTTTTTCGCATGCTTTTTTGGCACCACGAGGGTATGTCCCTCTGAGATGGGGTTAATGTCCTCAAATGCGAAGACCTTTTCATCCTCATATACCTTGAAGCTGGGGATTTCACCTTTGATGATCTTACAGAAAATGCAGTCTTCCATAGT
>DATKYC010000105.1:0-5582 GCA_035528695.1 Acidobacteriota bacterium
GCACGAGACTGGTTCCCACAAAGCCGGTACCGCCCGTCATAAATACTTTCATAGTTCAGATCTTTTCGGCCCTATACCTTACACCTTACACCTATTGCATTTAGTCCGCTAATGGGTGCATCTTTTCGAATCCCCAGACGGGTAAGCGCAAAGTCGTATCGAACAGGGTCTTCTGGCACTATCTTCAGAAATGCCTGGGTGATCTCCATGGCAGTAAGAAGACCGGCACTGTTTCTGCTTGTAAGCTTCAGTTGCGAGCATATGCGGTGCATATGGGTATCAAGAGGCACAATTAGTTTCCTGGGATGTACCTCTAGCCAGCCACCAGGATCCACATGATCCTCCCTTACCATCCAGCGAAGAAAAAGGTTCAGCCTTTTGCATGCGCTTCCTTTTTCGGGTGAGGGCAAAAGGGTGTTCCCATGGCCATTGAGGCCATGGGAAAGCTCTTTCACCAAGAATGAGAGGCCTGGCAAAACGGTCTTGTCGTTTCGATTAAAACCGGAAAGAAAACACTCGTAAAGGTTACCATACTGCCCGATGACAGTCTTGATACCGAGCAACATTGTGACGAGCTCCTCAGCGGTGGTAAAACGGTGTTTGAAGTCGGGAAAGGCACTCTTGAGGGATGTCTGGGTGGCATCTCGCAAAAACTCATATGGCGACGCTCCCATTCTTTTGAGCACGGCTGAGACGCTTTTGAGGATTTGGGCCACCCTTCCATAGGCAAGCGACGAGGCAATGAGTCCCACCACCTCCCGGTCTTGCAAGGTGGGATAGTGGTAGAGATATTCAAGGGGGTCCGGGTGGACCCATTCACGTGAGTTATAGCGCGCGTAAAGCCGATCAAGCTGCTGTTTGATCGATGGATGAGAGATCTTCATGCCTCTTCCCAACCGATGCAGTCAGCTGGACATAGGCTTATGGCCTCGTTGACCTCTTCAGGATATTCGGAAAGTTCAGCCACTTCTATAAGACCTGTGTCCGGGTTTCTTTTAAAGACTGCTGGGCAGATTTCCAGGCATGAATCGCAGTCTGTACACTGACTCAAATCAATGGTGGGGATTTTCTTCATGGAATCTAAACCTCTGGCCGTGCTGCTTAAGAGACGAGTAGAGCTCCTTTCTCATTTGTCTCAGAATCTTCCAGGTCTCCGCGGTAGAGAGGCAGGCTGATCTCAAAAGTGGTTCCTTTGCCTTCTTTACTTTCAACAGTAAAGGAACTACCTTTATGATCTTCAACAATCCTCTTCGAAACACAGAGGCCGAGGCCTGTGCCATGGCGCTTGGTGGTAAAAAAGGGGGAAAATATCTTCTCGATATCCTCCTTGGGTATGCCGAGGCCATCATCTGTCACAGTTATTTTTACCTGGTCACCCGATAACGTAGTCCTGATGGAGAGATTACCCCCGCTCTCCATGGCCTCTATCGAGTTCTTGACCAGGTTCAAAAACACCTGTTTTAGCCTCCCTGCGTCTCCTGACACCAGGAGCGCTTTTTGGTCTATTTCTAAGTTGCTTCTAATGTGCTTTTTTTTGAGGTCATTCCTCACCAGGGAATAGACCTCATGAGAAAGCTCTTCAATATTTACCGGTTCGGAAACGATTGGCTTAGGGAGGTAAAATTCCCTGAGGTCGGTGAGTAAGTTCTCGAGCCGCTTGACCTCTTCGGCAATGATATTAAGCTTATCGAGATTCTTCTTGTCACCACTGACCCGGATCAATTGCCGGGCGAAACCGCCGATCATTATGAGCGGGTTCTTGATCTCATGGGTGATCTCCGCCACCAGTTGACCAAGGGCGGCTAGACGCTCCGACTGCAGGATTTGATCCTGCAGTGCCCGGGTTTCACTGAGATCCCTCACAATCCCGGTGAAAAAAAGGCTCCCATCCACCTCGGTGACAGAGAATGATATGGCTGAGGGGAAGGTCTCACCGTTTGACCGGGTGGCAACCAACTCGGTCTCGTGGCCGACGCGTAAGGGGATCCTGGTCTTTACGTAACGGGTAACGGCCTCACGATGATTTCGGCTACAGGAGGGCGACATGATGACATCGAGATCATGACCGATTACCTCATCCCGACTGTAGCCGAAAGCCTTTTCTGCCGCCCTGTTAAAAAATAGGACCTTATGATCTTCATCTATGGTGACAAAGGCCTCATTTGTGTTTTCAACCGCATGTTTCAGGATCACCAGTTCCTGCTTATTATCACTGCGGTGTACCTTGCGTGGCATTTACTGACTTACCTTTGAGAGGGTTCTTGGGACGGCTATTCCTCCTTCTCAAACTGGTCCTTTTCAGCCCCGCATACAGGACAGGTCCAGTCATCGGGGAGATCTTCGAATTTGGTTCCAGGTTCTATTCCATTATCCGGGTCGCCTTCCGCAGGATCATACACATATCCACAGACCGAACATACGTACTTATCCATCTCTATTTCCTCCTTGTTTAGTGATGTTATGCATCGCCCAGGAAATACTCTTCTTGAGCTTTCATAATCTTTTTCTTGGCCATCCGGCAAGAGACTGAGGACCGGGAACGCAGGTATATATTGCTTGGGTCAAAAGAGTTCAGGTTTAGAAGCTTAAATTGAGAAATCTATATATTGATGGTCCTGTAAAAAGTAGGGCATTCCTTATGCAGCCATTATGAGCGGATAGAACTCCTTCATGGGCTGTGTTGCCATTATTGGCCGCCTTAGAAAAGCATTGCAGGGACTTCTCAGAAAGATATCTCCCCTTTGGTTGTCGGTGTCGACCTTGAAAACCTTTGCCAGTGTATCTGCAATACGGTCGAACAGAGTTGCATCCAGATCATTATCAACAACTATGCTCCGCATATTCCATAAGGTCTTTGGACATATATACTTCGCTCAATCCCACTCCTCGGTGATATTCAGCGCATAATGCCACTGGATGTTAAAAGCTAACTGGTTCACTGTTTCATCATCCGTCAGGTCAAGTGTCTGCTGAAGCAGCAGAGCACCAAGCACGGTGTGCAGTTCTTTTGTAGGGCGGCCAAAATCATCATTGAAGAACGAGGCCGCTTCGCCAACGGGAAGTTCACAGAGAAGTTCTTTTTGAAATAGACCGGCCCAGGACTGATCCAGTAGCTCGCGACGTTCGGGACTGAGAAAACGCCATGGATCGAAAAGATCCTTCTGTCTATGCTCTTTGATATGTATCATGCTTTTCACCTACATTTTGGTTGATCATATGACTTTTTTATACCAAAATGTTAAGCGAAAAACAAACAAATAACGTGCCTATTTGTAATTATTTCAATTACTTAAAACGACTGACTTTTTGCAAACTTGTCAAAGGTACATAAAGTATATTTACTGCCAGTTGATACGTCAATCAGTTTCTCAGGCCGCTCCTGGGGGACAAGAGGTGAGCTGGTCTTTCCTGCGGAAGCCCATATCTATAAAGCCTTCAGGCGCTTTCTTGTCTCCCAGGCCTCTTTCAGTATTTCCAGGATAATATCGCGCGCAGGCTTGATATCCCTAACCAGGCCGATCCCCTGGCCGCATGCCAGGAGACCTGCATGCAGCTCCCCCTGAAGATACATCTTTTCCGCCTGTTCTCCCGACACGAACTTGAAGAGTTCTTGAAGGGAAGCGTTTCTTGTTTCCATCTCTGCGGTGGCTTCTGCAGCCCTGTTTTTCCAAACCCTGTGGGTATTTCCGACGCTTCTCATGACAAGTACGGTATCCAGCTCGGTAGCGGAAAGAAGTACCTCCTTGACACGAGGATGCAAGGGACACTCTTCAGCCACCAAAAAGCGGGTTCCCATGATGACACCTTCAGCTCCTAGTGCGAGCATTGCCATCAACCCCCTGCCGTCGGCCACGCCTCCGCCGGCAATGACAGGGATGCTCACGCTGTCCACCACCCGGGGGACCAGACAGAGTGTGGTTATATCCAAAACACCCGTGGCCCCGCCGTTTTCATATCCAACCACAGTAACGGCATCAACGCCGAGGCTCTCGGCCTTTTTCGCATACCGGACCCCGACGCATTTATGAATCAGTTTCACACCTTCTTTTTTGAGCCGCTCTAGATACTCTTCAGGGGCCTTATGCCCTGAGGTCTCTACTATTCCCACACCTTCATCAAGGATCACGTCGATATAGAGGTGGTTTTCCAGCCTCTTTCTCGCAGGGAACATGTTTAGATTTACAGCAAAGGGCTTGTCTGTCTTTTGCCTGATGTTCTTTATAGCCTGCCTGAAGGATGCCTGGTCCTGGAAGTTGGCCGAGGCCAGGATGCCAAGGCCTCCTGCCTCGGAAATGGCCGCCGTGAGTTCCTCACGGCTGAGGTGCATCATGGTCCCGCCGATAATGGGGTGCTCAATACCCAAAAGCTCCGTGATCCTGGTGTGAAACACGTTCATCCTCTCCGCTGGCTTAATTGTGACCTTTTTAGCATAAGCTCATGGTGAGGTAGGTCAGCCATAATGTTTCTCTTCCTCATCGGGTGTGATGGCGTCCTGTTCTATGTCTCTTGGGGCTATCTTTCGGATCCCCAGTTCTTTATAGTATTCATGCTGTATAAGGATATCCATTATCTGGTTGGTTCCCGTCCATATGAGGGCCAGGCGGCCGTCTCTCAGCAGTCGCTCGATAGGATAAACAGTGGTATAACCGATCCCGCCCATAATCTGCATGGCATTGTTAACCACATCCCATCCGGCGCGGGTTCCGACCTTTTTCGCCTCTGAAACAAGACGCCTGCCATCCCCGCCAGCGTCCACAAGTTTAGCGGCTGAAAACACCAGGGACCGTGCGGCATCCAGAGTGGCGACCGAATCTGCAACCATAAAGCTTACCGCTTGAAAATTGTTGATGGTCTGCCCGAAGGCCTTTCGGCGAGTCGAATACCGGGCAGCAACCTCTAAAGCCGCCCTCCCGGCACCGACACATCCTGCGCCGCTCAGCAGCCTCTCAGGGACCATCATCTTATTGAATATGGCATAAGCTCCGTGGAGTTCACCCACCAGATTCTCTGCAGGCACTCTCACATCCCTGAACACCAGGCGGCCAGTGCCGCCCCCTTTTGTCCCGAGGAGGTTATAAATGCTTTGGACCTCCACCCCCATTTGACGCTCAACGACAAAACAGCTGATAGACTTGTGCGGCGGAGCCTCCTGGTCTGATTTGGCGTAGACCAGAAAGTAGTCCGAGTCTTGGGCCCCAACCACAAATCTCTTCTCACCGTTAAGCATAAAATAATCTCCATCCCTTGTCGCTGTGGTGGTGGCTCCAAAAAAGTCTGAGCCTCCTCTAGGCTCTGTAAGCGCCTCTGCGCTATAGAGGTTGCCTGCGTTGGTAGGAGCGAGATACTTTTCTTTCAAATGGGCGGTGCCGAAGAGGTTTAGGGCCTCGCCTACAATGCTGGGCATCACATAGGCGCAGGAGAGGGAGGTCCCAAGGACTCCCACCTCTTCGACAGCTGCTACCTCTGCGGTCCAGTTGAGGCCCCTCCCGCCGTATTTCTCAGGAAAACGAGCACCTAAGAGATTTCTTGCGCCGGCGTTTTCCACAAACGGTCTTCCTGTCTCAATCTTCCCAGCGTCCATA
>DATKYC010000106.1:0-3975 GCA_035528695.1 Acidobacteriota bacterium
CAGACCCGGTTCGTGGGCCATGGTATAGGCCTCGAGCTGAACGAATTCCCTTTTCTGGCGCAAGGTCAGTCATACCCCCTGGAAGAGGGAATGACCCTCGCGGTTGAGCCGAAGATCGTTTTCCCAGGAGAGGGTTCAGTGGGGCTCGAAAACACAGTCGTGGTTACAAGGGATGGGTGTGAAATCCTTACTCCCCTTGAACACGATATCTTCCAGGTGTGAAGCTATCTTTTCGGCACAAGGTGGCTAATGTGCACCTGGTATTCTAGGTCCCGGCTTCGCTCAGGAAGCAATAGAAGACGAAAGGAGCTTGTATGCCAACCGAAGAAGGGGTCATCCAGAAAATCTCGCAGGAAAAAGCGGTGGTCCGCATTGAGAAAAGTTCATGCTGCGCGAGCTGTGATTCCCGTGGGGGGTGCCAGGTCTTTTCCGATAAGGAAGTCGTGGTTGAGGTGAAAAATGATCTTCAGGCAAAGGTAGGCGATCGTGTTGTGCTCAGTGTCCCAGCGCGCTCACTCTTGAAACTCTCTCTACTTGTTTACTTTCTCCCGGTGGTGGGTCTCATAATTGGTGCGTACGCAGGAGGCAGGTGGGCTCAGTCTTTAAACCTACCCGACACGCCGGTTTCTATAATTGGCGGCGTGCTCGCAATGGCGATTACCTTTTATGTGCTCAAAAAAATAGATCGGGCCGCAGAAGTGAGGCGGCCCGATTACCTTCCTCGTATGACGCGCGTCTTATTTAGTGAAAGCTCCCCTCCATCCGACGATAACATATAAGACCACACTGGAGGCAGCGTTTTGCTTCTTGGAGTGCCTGGTCTTGCGAATAGCCCAACGCAATTTCTGCCGAAGGATCGTTGATCCGTTCTTCCGGCGGGAGCTCGGGCATTTTCTGACGGGGAGCCTGTGATACAGGTTCCAGCTTGTCTAAACTCAGGACCTTGGTATATTTCCTGATCATATTATCTGGGGCTTCCACAGGCTCTCCCGCTAATGCTCGATAAACGGAACTGGAACCTCTCCTTCCGGAACCGATGGCTTCCACTACCGCCTTGTAGTCGCTCGTGGCCTCACCGGGGCGGAAGATACCGATATCTTGTTCTGCAAAAGGGCCTGCGTATAGGGAGACAGTCTCCCACTCGACAGGTTCCGTCAATAGCGGTTCCTCTTCCTCCCCCTCCTGCTCATATTTGCGGGGGACATAAATAAGTTCCGGAAAACGTCCTGCACCGGTTACCAGCATATCTACCGGAAGCATCTGCCTTTCACCCTCCTCTTCGCCCTTGGGGGAGAGGCTGGCGATTTCTACGTGGGTGAGCCCACTGCCTTTTCCAACCATCTTTGTCACGGCGCTCTGGAAATAGAACTTAATTCCTTCTTCTTCCGCATTTTCTAACTGTTTTTTGCTGAAGGGAGCGTTTTCCGGGGAGGCGCGTAAGACCAATGACACACTCTTTGCGCCTTCTTGCACACTGGATTTCGCAGCCTCAAGAGATGCGCTTCCTCCTCCCAGGATCATGATGTCTTTGTCTGCGCAGGGTTTTGTTCCGGCTCTCTGGTTCAGGATGATGTCCAGCAGGAGGTTTACGCCGGGTACAGGCTGTGAGTTTTTGGTTTCTCCCCTACCCGAGAGTTGGGTGTCCCAGCCCCCGGTTGCCACCAACACAGCAGAATAACCCTCCTTCAATAATGATTCAATGGAGTAATCTCTACCCATCTTTTGTTTGGTAACCGCATGAACCCCGGCATCCAAGATTCCTTCGATTTCCCAGTTGAGTACGTCTCGAGGTAATCGGTTTTCAGGAATTCCGGCACGGAGGAGACCTCCGAGTTGAGATGTCGCCTCATAGACGGTAGAATCATAACCGAGGCGGTTGAGAAAGTAGGCGGCCGTGAGTCCTTCAGCGCCTCCGCCGACCACTGCGACTCGCTTTTGATTCTCGGGTGCCTGCGGTACGTGAATTCTTTGCCCGGATGTCATTTCGTAGTCTGCTGCAAATCGTTTAAGGTAATTGATAGCAACAGGCTCATCCACAAGGTTCCGACGGCATTCAAACTCGCAAGGGTGCACGCAAATGCGGCCGCAGACCAGAGGAAACGGATTGGCTTCTTTGATGATACGAACCGCTTCTAAGAAGTTACCCTCTGATATCTGGCGGATGTAGGCAGGTATAGCAATGCCGGCCGGGCAGGTCCGCTGGCACGGGGCCGTACACTCGTCCGTGGTGTACTCACCTTGCATACGCCTCGAATTGGAGGTAAGGGTAATGATGTTTCTCGGGCATATCCGTTCACAGGTACCGCATCCTGTACAGAGGTCCTTATCTACCACAGGAAGGTTATCAGACCCCATGGAGAGGGCGCCAAAGGGACATGCCTTTACGCAGCTACCCAAACCCAGACATCCGACCGGACAGAGCTTTGAGCCGCCATTGAGGAGGACCGCTGCCCTGCAATCATTTATCCCCTCATAAATATATTTAAGATCAGCCTCCTGTACGCCATAGGTGCACCCTGGCCTCGCTATATCAGGTTCCCTGGCCTCAAGTTTCATACCCATTATGGCAGCGATCTCGGCAGAGAGTTCTTCACCGCCTGCTACACAGGAAGAGGGGGAGGATTTGCCTTGCACAATAGCCACCGCGTTTGCGCCGCATCCAGGTAAACCGCATCCACCACAATTTGCGCCTGGCAGAGCCTCCCCCACAGCCTCAATCTTCGGATCTATATACACATAGAATATCTTGGATGCTAAAGCGAGCCCTGCGCCACACACCGCACCCAACAACCCCATTACCAAAACTCCAGTTAACATGTTGTTCCTCCTATGTCACACTCCATGGACAAATTTTTCATGAGAAACTCTTCTAAGTTAAATACCTGCGTCATAGGGCGTCTTTCTTAGACCATTCCTTTGAAGGCAAAGAAGGCAAGAGACATCATGCCGGCCCCTACAAGACCGATGGAGGTGTCTTGGAGGGGTTTTGGAACCCTTGCCAAAAGTATGCGCTCACGGACCCCGGTAAATAGGAGCAGCGCTACCCCAAAGCCGGCCGCATAGCTGAAAGATGACACTAAGGCCTCGACAAAACTATATTCCTCCTTGATGTTGATCAGGCATACACCCATTACTGCACAGTTCGTGGTGATCAGCGGAAGGAATATCCCAAGGCCCGCGTAGAGGGCCGGGATGCTTTTTTTGAGAAACAGCTCAACGAATTGGACCAGTGCGGCAATCACCAGGATAAAGGCTAAGGTGGTCAAGAATTCATATCCGAGTGGTTTCAACAGGAAAGCATTGGTAATCCAGGTAATGGCCCCTGCCATTACTAACACAAAGATAACCGCCATAGCCATGCCCACGGCCGTGTCCATGCTCTTGGAGACACCGAGAAAGGGGCAGTTTCCCAGATATTGCATCAAGAGGATGTTGTTGACAAAGATGCAACTTATGATCAGTAAAATGTAGTCACCCATGTACCTTCTCCTTGTCCTAAGATGACGATGATATCAAACTCTATTTCTTGCCGAGCATGTTCATAATGCAGAGCATGAGCCCGAGGGATACAAATGCCCCAGGTGCCTCAATCAAAAACGAAAATGGCTGAAAGGACGGCCCGAAAACAGACATGCCATAAAAAGTCCCTTTCCCAAGGATCTCGCGAACAGCACCGAGAGCGAACAGAGAAAGTGTGAATCCTACGCCCATGCCTAAGGCGTCCATAAGTGATTTAACCACTCCATTTTTTGCGGCAAATGCCTCTGCCCGACCAAGGACTATGCAGTTGACCACAATCAGGGGAATAAAGATACCAAGTTGCAGGAACAGGGGATAGGCAAAGGCTTGCATCACCAGCTCAACTACCGTAACAAAGGTCGCAATCACCACAATGTAACACGCGATCCTTACCTCTTTTGGAATGACCTTCCTCAGTGCGGATACGATGACATTGGAACACACCAGAACAAAGGT
>DATKYC010000107.1:0-8740 GCA_035528695.1 Acidobacteriota bacterium
CAAGATTATCGAGGGCGCAAAGCAGGTCAAGATATTCGGAGAGAATTTGGCTGTAAGGGCAAAGGTAGTTACGATAGGGGGGTTTTCAGCCCATGCTGACCAAAACGATCTCCTTGAATGGGTCGGTAATTTTGAGAGTAAACCCCGGGTCTTTCTGGTCCATGGCGAGGAGACGGCGAGCCAGGCGCTCGCCCTAAGAATAATGGAGAAATTTGATCTGGCGGTTCATGTTCCCAGGTGGAAAGAGCGGTTGATCCTCGAACCGAGACAGCTTTCCTTTGAGGAACCCGAAGGTGTGGAGCCCCTGCCTGATATGAAGACATTGATGTTGAATAGTATTGCTGAGCTAGAAAATGAGCTCGAGATGCTTAAACAAAGGATGAAGTCGAAGGGGATAGAAGAAAAGATCGGAGAGGAAGAGATAGACCGGCTGAAATATGTCAGGGAGGAACTGGGGGCAATCCTCTCATAACCTGGTTTCCCATCTTTGATGACAAGATTGTGAGAACAGCCAGGCACAAGCTCCAGAGATGTTGATTCTGTGGTCAGGAAATGAATTTCACCATTAAGTCAAGCCGCATGTGGGCGTAGCACGACGAGTTTTACCTTGACTCTGATAGTAATCCTCATTATATTAACAGTTTAATTTAACTTTGAAGGAGCGGAAAGTAATGTATGCGGTCATTAACACTGGCGGAAAACAATACAGAGTTACCCCGGGGGAGCAAGTAAGAGTTGAGATGCTGAAGGGGGAAGCTGGGGACACCATCACCTTTGAGCAGGTGCTCTTGACCTCTGATGGTGAAAAGATCCTGTTAGGGCAACCTTATCTCGAAAATTCAAAGGTGGTGGGCCAGATTGTTCGCCAGGGTAAGGGTAAAAAGGTAGTTGTCTTGAAATACAAGAGGAGAAAGACTTACCGCAGAAAACGGGGGCACCGACAGCTTTTTACCCTTGTCAGGATTGACGCTATTGAGACATGAGCGGAAAGGCAGACTGTAAGAGGTAAGTATTATGGCACACAAAAAGGCAGGCGGCAGTTCTCGAAACGGGAGAGATAGTGCCGGTCAAAGATACGGGGTAAAGAGGTTTGCTGGTCAGACGGTTCGTGCGGGAAACATCCTCGTGCGGCAGAAAGGGACCAGAATTCACCCCGGCAACAATACTGGTCTTGGCAAGGATTACACCATTTTTGCTAAGATTGACGGAATAGTAACCTTTGAGCGTTTCGGCAAAGAGCGAAAAAAGGTCAGCGTATACGCCACGTAAACACACAGTGCCCTTCCTCCTCCCTTGAGACATGAAATGGACTTTCTGGATGAAGTGGTTATTACTGCCAGATCGGGAGACGGGGGAAAAGGATGCATCAGTTTCAGAAGAGAGAAGTATATACCCAGAGGCGGTCCGGACGGGGGCGATGGTGGAAATGGCGGGAACATTCTCGTAAGAGCTACAAAGAGGGAATACTGCTTAAGTGATTATCGCTCCCGGAGATACTTTAAAACTTCTAATGGTGAGCCCGGTAAAGGAAAAAATCAGTCCGGGAAAAAGGGTGCCGATCTTATACTCGATGTTCCCTTAGGCACGGTTATTAGAGATTCTGATACGGGCGAGATTCTTGCCGATTTGATCCACGACAACGAGGAAGTTCTTGTCCTCTCTGGGGGAAGGGGAGGAAAAGGAAACCAGCACTTCGCTACTTCCACCAATAGAGCGCCAAGGATAGCCCAACCTGGTCTTCCCGGAGTGGAGAAAAGGCTTGATCTCTCTCTCAAGATTTTGGCAGACATTGGGCTTATTGGATTACCCAATGCCGGCAAATCAACTCTTCTTTCCCGCCTGAGTAAGGCACGTCCAAGGGTGGATAGCTATCCCTTTACAACCCTCACTCCCAATTTGGGCGTAATGACCTTTGACGACGAAAGATCCCTGGTTATTGCTGACATCCCGGGATTAGTCGAAGGAGCAAGTCGTGGCCGTGGCCTCGGGCATCTTTTTTTGAAACATATCGAACGCACAAGGCTCCTGCTGCACCTCTTAGACATCACCTACCAACCTGACCACGACATTCTGGAGGATTACATTACGCTTAGGGGCGAGATGCTCACCTATGATAGTGGACTGGCACAAAAGCCTCATATGGTGCTTATCAATAAAATGGACCTCTATGGGCCTGAACACAGGGATTTAGGGGATCTACAGAAGGCGCTTAAGGGTCTGGGTGTAGAGTCCTTACCCATTTCAGCACTGACAGGTGAGGGTCTTGAACAACTAAAAGGGATGATAATGGAAAGATTGTAATGGCGAGCGTAGTGGAAAAAGGAGGGGAGAAGGCTAAAGCAGTTTCCAGAAAAGACATTTTAAGATCTGTAAAGAGGGTCGTGGTTAAGGTTGGCAGTGGTGTCCTGACCGAAAGAGCCGGCCTTAACACGCGCGTCGTCGAAGACTTGGCCACGGATATATGTGCGCTGAGGAAAAAGGGAATCGAGGTCATCTTGGTTTCGTCAGGGGCTATAGCCTCCGGTCTCAGAAAGATCGGCCTCTCGAAAAGACCCCAATCCGTGTCGCAGCAGCAGGCCATGGCAGCGGTTGGCCAGGCCAGCCTGATGATGGCCTACGAAGAGGCCTTCGGGCGGCATGGGCAAAAGGTGGCCCAGATTCTGATTACCCGTGATGATCTCACTCACAGACGCCGTTACCTTAATGCGCGCAATACTCTTTTCACTCTGCTTTCGTGGAAGATTGTTCCCATCATCAATGAAAATGACACGGTGGTCGTGGACGAGATAAAATTCGGGGACAACGACAACCTCAGTGCCATGGTGACCAATCTGACCGAATCCCATCTGCTGGTCAATCTTACAAACATAGACGGGCTGTTTGACAAGGATCCCCGAACCCACAAGGACGCTAAGCTTATAGAGTTGATAGATAAAGTAGATCGAAAGGTGACGAGATACGCGAGCTCGATCCCGGGTTTTCTCGGCAGGGGCGGCATGGCAAGCAAAGTTATGGCTGCCCAGAAGGTGGCATTTGGTGGGGTCCCAACCGTCATCGCCAATGGGCTAAAGCCGGGAATCTTAAAGGAAATATTTTCTGGAAAAAAGGAAGGGACCCTTTTTTTGCCTCGCGAATCGGCGCTTAGCAGACGGAAACAGTGGATAGCCTTTACTAAGTCGCCGAAAGGGCAAATTGTAATTGACATGGGTGCGGAAAAGGCCCTTGTGGAAAACGGGAAGAGCCTCTTGCCCTCCGGGATCAAGGAGGTGAGGGGCAGGTTCAACGTTGGTAATTCCGTACTGTTAATCAATGAAGCTGGTAAAGAGATCGCAGTAGGCATGGTCAATTACGATTCGGGTGACATAGTGAAGATTATGGGTGCGAGAAGTTCTGAGATAGAATCAAGATTGGGCTCCAAACATGATGATGAAGTAATACACCGGGACAACCTCGTCTTGAGCGGCCAGATGGAATAAGGAGATAAGATATGTCACCTGAGAAAATGATAGAGGAGATGGCTAGAGAGGCTAAGCAGGCCTCCAGGCATTTGAGGAGGTTGGCGAGAACAGAAAAGGACGCCACTCTGGAATTGATGGCAAACAAGCTTGTCGAGAGGCAGGCAGAGATAATGAGAGAGAATGAAAAAGACCTGTTACAGGCGAGAGAAACCGGGCTCTCTCCTTCAATGATCGACCGTCTCACCATTAGTGAAGGGGTTCTCAAGGCAATGGCGGAGGGTCTTAGAGAGGTTGCGGCCTTACCCGATCCGGTGGGCGAGGTCACTGGAATGTGGAAAAGACCAAATGGGTTGCGGGTGGGCCGTATTCGTATACCTCTCGGCGTTATCGGATTTATCTATGAATCGCGCCCCAATGTAACGGTAGATGCGGCTGGGCTATGCCTGAAATCTGGCAATGCGGTAATCCTCAAAGGGGGCTCTGAGGCCATCCACTCCAACCTGATCCTCGGGGATCTATTAGTGGAGGCCCTGAGAGAGAATGGGCTTCCTTCTGCGGCGATCCAGGTGATACCAACCACGGATAGGGAGGCGGTAAATGTACTGATCAGCCTTGAAGATTACCTGGACGTCATTATACCCAGGGGAGGCGAAGGACTGATCCGCTTTGTGGCAAGCCAATCTCGGGTGCCAGTATTGAAGCATTACAAAGGCGTATGTCACGTATATGTGGATGAGTATGCTGATCTGGAAATGGCCAAGGACGTATGTTTTAATGCCAAGGTCCAGAGACCGGGTGTGTGCAACGCTATGGAAACCATGTTGGTGCATGAACGTATTGCGCCCGCCTTTCTACCAGCGATGTGTAAACGCTTTCAAGAGGCGGGGGTGGAGATCAGAGGATGCCCCAAGACGCTGGAGTTTGTTGAGAGAGCAAAGTTGGCCTCAGAGGAAGATTGGCCCGCTGAATTTCTTGATCTTATTCTAGCGGTCAAGGTGGTATCGAGTATGGACCAGGCCCTTGATCACATTGAAAAGTACGGCTCCAATCATACGGAAGCCATCATAACTAACGATTACAATCGCTCCCAGATTTTTTTGGCAGAGGTGGATTCTTCGGTAGTGTTGGTTAATGCCTCTACACGGTTTAATGATGGGAATCAGTTGGGGCTTGGTGCGGAGATTGGGATCAACACCTCTAAACTTCACGCCTTCGGGCCCATGGGTCTTGAGGAGTTAACAACTACAAAGTTTATAGTTTATGGCCAGGGGCAAATTAGAAACTAAGTAGGATTCGTTGGGTTTCTCAGGTTTGTTGAAGGGGGGACTCTTTTGAGACTAGGCATCTTGGGTGGGACCTTTGATCCAATTCACTTGGGTCATCTGCGTACCGCGGAGGAAATAGGACAAGAACTAAGGCTAGAAAAGGTCTACCTGATTCCATCCGCATCCCCTCCTCACAAGACCAAGGAACCGGTCACCACATTTCACCACCGGCTGGCCATGGTCCGGCTGGCAGTCGGCGATTCACCTCTACTTGAGGCCCTGGATTTGGAGGGGAGGCGTTCTGGATTTTCTTATTCAATTGAGACACTTAAAGAATTCCATACTATATTCGGCCCTGATACGGACCTCTTTTTTATTATAGGTATCGATGCCTTCCTTGAGATCAGGTCATGGAAAGATTATCGACATCTTTTCGACTATGCCCACTTCGTGGTCATTCAGCGCCCCGGCTTTAAACCTGAAGATCTTAAAACCCTCATCTCAGATCTTGGCTCCAAACTACAGAAGAGTGGGCGGTCTCACGTATTCATCATGCCGTCCGGTAAGAGCTTGATCCTAACGGTGCCTACCCTTATGGATATCTCCTCCACGCGTATAAGGAAGATGGTCATGCAGGGTAAGTCGATTCGTTTTTTGGTCCCCGACTTAGTAAGAGATTTCATCATAGGCAAAGGATTGTACATTAGCAATGCGAACTCTCGACAAGGCAAAACTTTGTCTCAAGATCATTAAGGAACGAAAGGCCATCGATCCAGTCTTGTTTGAAGTGGGGAAACTTACCTCCATTACCGACTATTTTCTTATAGCTAGCGGAAACTCAAGTAGGCAGGTGCAGGCCATGACACGCCACCTGCAGCGAAGGATGCGTGAAGAGGGCTTCAAGGCCTTTGGTGTTGAAGGAGAACAGGAAGGACACTGGGTTCTGATGGATTATGAAGATGTGGTTGTCCACCTGTTCTACCAGCCTTCTAGAGAGTTTTATGACCTGGAAGGGCTCTGGATTGAGGCACCGCGGGTCAGCTTGAAAGATGCAAACGAGGCGGTATCGAACAATGAGGACTAAAGGGAATTTCCGTGCCCAACTAGTCATTTTACTTATCTTTCTCCCCTCTCTCTTTTGTCTTTCTTATATCTTCAACTCACAGGCCCTTGCGCTCTCCATCGAGGAAGAGAGGATCCTTGGTGAAAAGTTTTTGGTGCAAGTGGGAAAACAATTCCAATTGGTAGAAGATGATTTTGCCGATCAATTTCTTAATGATCTGGGCAGGTATCTCATCACGCCCCTAGAAACAAAGCCCTTCCCTTTCCGTTTTTTCGTCGTCAAGGATAACACCATGAACGGCTTTGCAGCACCCGGGGGGAATATCTTTATTTTCTCCGGCTTAATAGAGATAACGGACAGTATCGATGAGCTCGCGGCTATCATATGTCATGAGATCGGTCATGTCTCTGCGAGGCATCTGGCCCAACGTCTCGAACAGAGCAAGAAGATAGGGCTTGCCACCTTGGCCGGAATCCTTGCTGGTGTGCTCATTGGGGGACCTGCTGCGGGGGCCCTGATCACGGGGTCTATGGCAGCTGGGATCCAGACCCAGCTCCATTATAGCCGCGAGGACGAAAGGCAGGCTGATCAGCTGGGGTTCAGTTACATGAAATATGCAGGCCTGGACCCGAAAGGAATGATCACTGCTCTGAAAAAAATCGAAAGAGGAAGCTGGTTTGGTAGCGATAAAGTCCCGGCTTACCTAATGACCCATCCCACTGGTCCTGAAAGGATGTCCAATCTTGACGTCCTTTTGAGCGATTACACCCCGGCATCCTCAAAAGAGGAGGCTAATAGATTTAGAGCCCTGTTCCCCTTTTTCAAAACTGTTGTCAGGGCCAAGGGCCTCGATTCCCGTGAAGCTGAGAGAGTCTTTAGCCTTCAGCTGAAAGGAGATCCCGGTTCATCATTACCCTATTTCGGGCTGGGGATAGTCTATAAGGAAAGGGCTGAGTACGCGCTGGCAATTCAGCACTTAGAAAGCGCGCTTGAGAAAGGACCTGGCGGCATACCCGTTCTGACAAACCTTGGCCAGGCCTACCAGGAAAACGGACAAGACAGGAAAGCTATTTCGGTGCTTGAAGGGGCTCTAAAATTGGCTGGCGACTCCAGGCCTACTCTGTTGATCTTGGGAATAAGCTATGAAAATCTTGAGGAATACGAAAAGGCGATTCAGCTGTTTGAGAGGCTGGCCTCGTTCACACCGGTAAAAAATGAGGTCTACTACCACCTAGGATTTTGTTATGGCAAGAGCAATAGGTTGGCCCTAGCCCACTATAACTTCGGCCTTTACTTTAAGTCTGAGGGCCAAAAAGAAAAAGCACAATTTCATTTCCGGAAGGCAGATGATCTCTCTGGTAATAACAGCGCACTTAAGGAAAAGATTCGTAGGGCGAGAGGGGGGTCTCCCTGAGACCAGATATCCGGTCTGTTAGTCCTCTCCTCCCGGCCTGTTTTTAGACCTTGATAGAAACTCGATCACCTTTTGGTCTGGAGGGGGAAAGTGGTATTTCGTGAGATCCATTGGATCAACCCACCTGATTTCCTTACAATGAAGATCTTCTTGCTCACCCGCCAAACGCTTACAATTAAAGACATGGAGGGTGATCATTTTGGAGTCGTACTCATGACTAATTGTCAAAATGGGCTTATCTGCTATCACCTTGAGACCCAGTTCCTCTTCGATTTCCCTCTCCAGGCATTCTGCCAAACTCTCACCCTTTTCCTGTTTACCGCCTGGAAACTCCCAGAATCCCTCAAGGTGGGTTCCCTGAGGACGCTTCGCGATCAGCACCCTCTCATCCCTCCATATTACCCCGGCAGTTACGTGAAAATGAGGCTTTCTATTTTGCTCCTCCACCCTTCACACTCCCAAGCCGTAACCTAAGGTAGGCCTCTTCTGCCTCTTCGTGACCAGGTGATATTTCGATAATTCGTCTGTACGCCCCCAAGGCTTCTGCTAATTTCCCGTGCTTTTCCTGGAGCCTTGCCAGAGGTAGCAATATATCGATATCCCTTGGCCTCACCTTAAGAATCTCTTCCAGTTGTTTGATTGCCAACTCCTCTTTCCCGGTCTTCAGATAGGCGAGCAGCAGGTAGTCTCTTAGGTCTATCTGCTGAGGATTGGCTGTTATTCCTTTTTCCATGAAGCTAACGATGTTTTTATAGTCGCCTTTTGCATTCAGATAATTGAACATATAATAGTAAGGAGATATCTCCTTCGGGCTAATTTCAATAAGGGTCTGGGCTTCTTTAAGGGCCAAGCTGTCATTTTTCTGCTTCTTGTAAATATCAAATAGAATTCGGTGAACCGTGGCATCCTTTGGGTGTGATCTCACATACCTCTCAAAGTGTTTCAAACTTGGACTCAAATTGCCCGCTTCATATTCAAGAATACCCAGGTTGTATATCACCGTTTCATCCCGGGGCTCTATGGAAATGATCTTCTTATATATATCCTTTAACTCCCGACTCTTTCCCTGTTTTTCCAGGAGCTGGGCCATGACCAGCAGGGCATCAAGTAGATCTGGCTTCTCCTTTAGGATTTCTGAAAGGTGTTGCTCGGCTTTCTTGAGATCTTTCTTGTTGATTAGCCTCTTGGCAAGCTTGATCCGGTTTTCCACGTCTTCAGCTTTGAGCGCTACGGCGTTGCTGAGATAGAAATCCGCCTTTTCCAACTGATTGGTTTTCTCATAGAGATAAGAAAGATTATAGTGAAGATTGGCGTCCTTTTGGTCTAACTTAACCGCTTTGAGATAATAAGAGATGGCATTTTTGTTTTGCCCTCTTTCCGTGTAAAGATACCCAAGACGCTTGTAGATCTCTAGCCTGTCCCCCTCTTGCACTAAACTCACAAGGGCTTCGTATTGCTCAATCGCCTCCTTTTTTTTCCCTATCTCATCCGAGGTCTCTGCAAGGCGGGTCCTTGCGCTTATGTCACTCGGGTCCAGCTT
>DATKYC010000108.1:0-3246 GCA_035528695.1 Acidobacteriota bacterium
ATGGACGTCCCCCATAGGGAAAAAGGAGCCGGAAAAACTGTGAAGGCCAAAGATGGTGATGGGTCGAAGTTATCTGAGAGACCCCAAACCAAGAAGACAAAAAAATCATACAGTCAGATTTTTTTCCGGGACTGGTGCAAATCCTGTGGTATCTGCATCGCATTTTGCCCCAAGAAAGTTATCGGGCGTGGCGAAGGAGGGTCGCCAGTAATTGAACTCCCGGATGAGTGCACCGGATGCCGGTTTTGCGAACTGCACTGCCCGGATTTCGCCATTACCATAAAAGAAAACGGTGCTGAACCAAAGAGGGATCAATGACGAGCACTAAAAAAGCAAAAAAGAAAAGGCAGCTTTTGCAGGGAAACGAGGCAATTGTTGAAGGCGCCTTGGCCGCAGGCTGTCGGTTTTTTGCAGGCTATCCCATTACGCCTGCCTCGGAGATTAGTGAGGTCTTATCGGTGCGGTTACCCCAGGTGGGCGGCGTTTTTATCCAGATGGAAGATGAAATTGCCAGTATGGGTGCTATCATCGGTGCCTCGCTGGCCGGGGTAAAAAGCATGACGGCCACGAGCGGCCCTGGTTTTTCTCTTATGCAGGAAAACTTAGGTTTTGCGTGTATGACAGAGGTGCCCTGTGTGGTGGTGAATGTAATGAGGGGAGGCCCAAGCACAGGCTTACCGACCAATCCCTCACAAGGGGATGTGATGCAGGCGAGGTGGGGGACTCACGGTGATCACCCCATTATTGTGCTGTGTGTGTCTACCGTTGCTGACTGTTTTGATATTACGGTGAGGGCGTTTAATCTCTCCGAGAAATATAGGACTCCGGTTATCATCCTCTCCGATGAATTGGTGGCGCATACCAGGGAATCCGTGACACTGCCCTTGCCTGATGAGATCGAGATCGTGGACCGGATTAGCCCGAATATGCCATCTGAGTGGTATATCCCTTACGAAGATAACAGTAGAGGGGTGCCCCCTATGGCGGCCTTTGGAGAGGGGTACCGCTATCATGTCACAGGACTTGTTCATGATGTGCGGGGCTTTCCTACCCAGCGTCCTGACGAGATTGAGCCATTCATGCGCCGGCTGTTTCGGAAGATTACCCTGGGATTTGATGATATTCAGATGACAACTGCGCATATGATGGATGATGCTGAAGTGGCGGTCATTGCCTACGGCTCGGTCGCACGATCCGCCGTTCGAGCGGTTAATGAGGCCCGTGAACAGGGCGTCAAGGCAGGGACGCTGCAATTGATCACGCTATTTCCTTTCCCCCGACTCGCGGTGGAGAAAGTACTCAGGCAATGTCGGGCCGTAGTGGTCCCTGAGATGAACATCGGCCAAATCAGCAGGGAAGTGAAAAGGGTGAATCAGTTCGATTGTCAGGTAGACAAATACAACCGGATTGATGGCCAGCCCATTACACCTGATGAAATTTTTGAGTGGATGATAAAAATCTGATTTCAAGTGACTTTTCTGGGTTTCAAGGAGTCGGCGAATGCCTGAAGAGGTGACAAAGATCATTCATAAGTATTTGCGCCACGAGAAAAAGTTTCCCCATGTATGGTGTCCGGGGTGTGGTAACGGCATTGTCCTGGGGGCACTGATTCGGGCCATAGACCGGCTCGGACTGGAAAAGGATGAGATTGTTCTTGCTTCGGGGATTGGCTGTTCAGGCCGGATGCCGGTATATGTGGACTTCAATACCCTTCACACCACCCACGGCCGCGCCTTGACCTTTGCCACGGGGATCAAATTAGCGAAACCCTCCCTGACCGTGATTACGGTAATGGGTGATGGGGATGCAACCGCCATTGGAGGAAATCATTTCATACATGCAGCGCGCCGGAACCTGGATCTAAATGCCATTATTATCAATAACCAGATCTATGGCATGACAGGCGGGCAGCATTCTCCCACAACGCCGTACGGCTGTTTTGCGGCTACCTCTTCCTATGGACATATTGAACATGCCTTTTCGATTGCTGAATTGGCCGTGACCGCAGGGGCGGTTTTCGTGGGCAGGGGCACGGTGTATCATGCACAACTATTAGAGGAATTAATAGAAAAGGCTATACGGAAACGCGGTTTCAGTGTGGTAGAGGTTATCTCCAACTGTCATGTCCAATTCGGGCGACGAAATGATATGGGAGATCCAGTTACGATGATGAAATGGTTTAGGGATCATGCGGTGAGCGTCGAAAAAGCCTCCAAAATGGCACCTGAATCCCTGGAGGATAAGTTAACTGTAGGCATCCTGACAGACGTAGAAAAGCCGGTTTACACGGACGAGTATCAAAAGATATGTGAAAAGGCCAGAGGGTTGCTAAAGGAATCAAAATAATGCAGGAAAAACGCTACGAGATTCGTCTCAGTGGATCAGGGGGGCAGGGAATTATTATGGCCGCTATCATTCTTGCTGAGGCGGCGGGGGTCTATGAGGGGAAGCATGTATGCCAGACGCAGAGCTATGGGCCTGAACCCAGAGGAGGAGCCAGCAAGGCCGAGGTTGTTATCAGCAATAAAGTCATTGATTATCCCAAAGCCATAAAACCGGATTTTCTCTTAGCCATGAATCAGGCCTCGTGCGACCTCTACTTTCCGGATCTCAAGCCCCAAGGCCTCCTGGTGGTGGACTCCACTCTGGTAAATCAGATCCCCACAGGTCGATCTGTAGCGATTCCTTTCACAGAGATCGCCCGAAAAGAGATAGGTAAGGAGCTTGTTGCGAATGTGGTTGCCTTGGGCGCGGTCGGATACCTATCTAAGATTGTCTCTTTGAAAAACCTGGAATCGGCGTTGATGGCAAGGATCCCTAAAGGCACTGAAACCCTTAATCAAATGGCATTTAGTGCGGGCATCAAAGCGGCAAAAAAGATTGATCTGAGCACCTTGCCCGAGTCTACCGCCAAAGAGGGTGAGGAATTATAGGTGCAGGACTTGCAATGGAAAGGTGTGCCCACGGAGACGTTTAAGAGTATTTCTCTCTAAGCCCCTTCTTGTAGATCTTCCCAGAACCGGTTTTGGGCAAGGCACTTAAGAAGTCCACGCTCTTAGGGGCCTTGTAATGGGCAAGGTTCTCTTTACAAAAGGCGATTATCTCTTCCGCAGTTACCTTATGCCCCTCTTTCAAAACCACGCAGGCCTTGACAGCCTCACCCCAGTGGTCATCAGGCAGACCAATCACAGCCGCTTCGAGTATATCCGGGTGCATATAGAGGGCATATTCCACCTCCGTGGAGTA
>DATKYC010000109.1:0-6370 GCA_035528695.1 Acidobacteriota bacterium
TTCATTAAGTTACCCAACGGGTGATGCCTCCCCCCTCCCTGTTCCCCTCGCATTCGCTCGGGGCCAGGGGGTCCCCCATTGCGTAACTTCTTGAAATGACGAAGGCCTCCCGCCGGTCACTCCGGAAAAGGACCCATGAACTGACTCTGTAAAATTGAAAAGAGCTAAAGTGTTACCTCCTACAGAAAATGAGTCAATTCATGTTTACCAATGGGAAAAACATTGAACCCAATTCCAAACAGCTTTTTGTGGTCAAGGATGTTCCTCCCATCAAAGACAAAAGCAGGCTTAACCATAGCTTGATATATCTTTTCAAAATCAAGGCTTTTATATAGATCCCATTCGGTCATCACCGCAATAGCATCACATCCAACCGCGGCCTCATAGGGGTCTTCAATGAAGCTTACCTTTCCCTCTATATCACTCAGATCAATTCTCGCATTATCCAGTGCCCATGGGTCGGTAATGACCAACTCGGCCTTTTCCTCCAGCAGTCTTTTGGAAATATATATGGCTGGGCTTTCTCTGGTATCTCCAGTATTCGCCTTAAAGGCAAAACCGAAAAGGCAGATCTTCTTGCCCGCGAGTGTGTTAAACATCACCCTGAGCATTTTCGACACAAAGCGCTCCTTCTGATAGTCATTGATTCTTACAACAGCCTCCCAGTAACCTGCGGCCTCTTCAAGACCGTAGTAACGGCAGAGATAGACCAGATTGAGGATGTCTTTTTTAAAACATGACCCGCCAAAGCCGACACTGGCATTTAGGAATTTATCCCCCACACGACTGTCCATACCCACGGCCCTGGCAACCTCGGAGATATCAGCTTCAGTGGTCTCGCAAAGGGCTGTAAAGGAATTTATTGATGATATCCGCTGGGCCAAAAAGGCGTTGGCCACAAGCTTGGACAGCTCGCTGCTCCAAATGTTAGATGTTATGATGCGCTCTTTTGGCACCCAATTGGCGTAGATCTCTACCAGCTCGCCCCTTGCCTTTAAACCGCTGGGTGTCTCCCTGGACCCGATGAGTACTCGATCAGGATGCTCCAGGTCCTTGATTGCAGTTCCTTCGGCGAGGAATTCCGGATTGGAGACAACATCAAAAAGGACCTCGTTGCCACTCGAAGTAAGGATCCTTTCCATGGCCTGCGCCGTCCTAACCGGGAGAGTGCTTTTTTCCACGATTATCTTATCTGATTCTGAATGCTCTCGTATTTGCCTTGCCGTTTTTTCCCAGTACTGAAGATCTGCGGCCATTCCCGCTCCGGCACCAAATGTCTTGGTTGGAGTATTTACGCTCACAAAGATGATCTGGGATTCCTTTATACCTTTCTCTATGTCCGTGCTGAAAAAGAGATTCCGCCCCCTGACCCCTTTCACAATTTCTTCAAGGCCCGGCTCATAAAGGGGGAGGTCATCTGAGTTCCATTGCTGGATACGGGTTGGGCTGATATCCACCACCGTTACCTTATAATGAGGGCACTTGTGGGCAATCACAGCCATTGTGGGGCCGCCTACATAACCCGCCCCGATACAGAGGATATTTTTCGTAAACCCCATCTTTGTTGGACCTCTTGATTCAGGTCACATAGCCCCGCTTGTATTGATTGATGTTCTTTTAGGGCAAATAAGCTGCTGAAATGCTTATAACAAGTCTCCCTTTCAGAAGTCAATTAAAACCACTTTTCCGGCCGGCCAGGTTTTTCTGTCACCCGGCAGGGAAAATCATAGTGCATGTCACTTTCTTATCTGTCAATAATTTTCTCCTCGAAGGGCCATAGCCATACCTCCAAATAGGGGCAACATCCGGCACTCCTGAGTTAGGCCAAATCGTAGGGAAAAAGGAGAGATTAATCCAGAAAGGAACCTATGGAGGGGTTTACATGGGGGGGATTTTCAAAAGATTATGTGGTGTGTTCTGATGTTTGAAACGGGCAAGTAAGTTCTCCTAAATACCACATGTTCTCCTCACTTCTTCGTTCTCTGTGAGTTCTTTTACGGTTCCCTCATAACATATCCGTCCATTATCGATGATATAGCCATAGTCACTCAACCTCAGGGTGAATTTCACATTCTGTTCCGCCAAAAGGACGGTTAACCCAACCCCTTTTAAACTTATGATAGTCTCCCCCAGGGTACGTACCAATGCAGGTGCGAGCCCTTCAGTGGGTTCGTCAAGGAGCAGGAATTGCGGGTTCCCCATTAATGCCCTCCCGATAGCCAACATCTTCTGCTCGCCTCCGCTCAGTAACCCCCCGTTTCGGGCGTCCATCTCTCTCAAGGCAGGGAAAAGTTCATAGACCCTGTCTTTATCCCATCCCTCGCCCTGTTTCGGTCTTCTCGCTGCGATCTCCAGATTGTCGCCTACAGTAAGATCAGCAAAGATCCTCCTGTCATCGGGGACATACCCAATCCCTTTTCTTACAAGGACATATGGCTCCTTGCCCGTAATGTCCTCATCGTTGAATCTTATGCGCCCTTCTTTGGGAGGTGTTAAACCCAATATGCTTTTTAGGGTGGTGGTCTTTCCCGCGCCATTACGACCAAGAAGACAGACCATCTGACCCGGATCAACCTTCAGGGAGACCCCAAAAAGGATATGGCTCAACCCATAAAAGGTGTGGATTCCCTCTACCTCCAGCATCATTCCTCCCCAAGGTAGGCGTCTTGTACCTCTTTGTTTCTTCTCACCTCTTCCGCTTTTCCCTGTATAATCGTGCTTCCGTGGTGCATGACCATAATGCTTTGCGCAACATTGAAGACTACATCCATGTCGTGCTCACAGAAAAGAATGGTTAAGCCGCGGGTCTCGGCAAGCCTCTTGACCAGCCCCATGGTTGCCCTAGTTTCGTCAGGGGACATACCGGCGGTAGGTTCATCAAGGATCAGCATCCCAGGCTCGTTACCCAATGCTATAGCTATCTCCAGTATTCTCTGGTCACCATGAGAAAGCGAGCCGGCCATGTTCTGCGCTTTGTCCAAAAGGCCTACGCTCTCCAGAATGCTGTTGATCTCGTCCACAGCCATGTTATGTGCCAGCTGGAAAAGCTTTGTACTCTTTCCCTGCTGGGATAGCACGGATACCTGCACATTCCTGTAGACCGTGAGGCGTGGAAAGATGTTTGCTATTTGAAAGGACCGCGCAATTCCTTTTCTACAGATCTGGTAAGTAAGCAATTTGCTGATATCTTCCTCGCCAAACAGTATCATCCCTTTGTCTGGCTTTAACTGTCCGGTTATGAGGTTAAATAGGGTAGTCTTTCCTGCACCATTGGGCCCGATCACCGCAACCAGCTCTCCCTTTCCCACCGTAAGGTTGGCACCCTTTACTGCAATGAAGTCGTCAAATGATTTATATACGTCCTTAACCTTGAGCATCTATTCACTGCCTTTTCTAACCATGCCTTTTGCCCTCGGGCCAAGTTTCTCCAACAGGTAGCCCATCACCCCTTCTGGTAGAAAAAAAATGATAAAGATCAGGATGATCCCTAGTATCAGAGTCCAGTATTCCGTATAGATGCCAACGAATGTTCGCAGGGATACCATGATTGCCGCCCCTAAAATAGGCCCGGCAAAGGTAAACCATCCGCCCAAAAGACACATAATGAATATCTCCAGTGACAAAACCCAAAACAGGAGATCTGGAAAAACCGAACGTTCCAGCACTACAAAAAGCACTCCGGCGATGCCGGCAAATAATGTGGCGATAATTATAGCAATAAGCTGATGGCGCCTCACGTTGATCCCGACCGCTTCACATCGCTCAGGATTGTCACGAATGGCCTGAAGCGTGGTACCGAAAGGGGATTTCAGAATCAGGTAAAGCGCTATCATGCATAGCACCAGTAAGATCAGAATAAAGTAATAGGAACCCTTCGTGGAGGAGAGAAATGAAGGCATGGGAATGCCGTGGATACCATCATCGCCGCCGGTAAGGCTGTACCAGCGAAAAGCGATCGCCCAGATAAGCGATCCCAGAGAGATCTGGAGCATTCCAAAGTACAGTCTGGTGAGCCTGACGCAAAACCATCCTATAAGCAGACCTGCTACTCCTGCCGCAATGGGCCCGGCCACAAAACCAACCCACATGGGCAAAGAAGTCTTGTGAAGGATCAAGGCAAAGGTGTAAGCTCCCACTCCGTAAAAAGCAGCGTGATGAAACTGGAACAGCCCGCCATGGCCCACAACCAGATTGAGGCTCATTGCCAATAGGGAGGTCACAAAGATCACGGCAAGGATATAGGTGTAAAATCGAGGAATGAGTGGCGGTAGAATCAGCAGGACAATAAAGAGCGCGACTAAAGGCCAAAATGTCTTACGATTATACATATATCTAAGCAACCTCAGTCCCTCTTCACTAATTTACCACACGGACTTAAGCATTCCCCTGGGCCGCCAGAGCAGGACAATCACCACCGCGGTGTAAGGAAACACAATGGCGAATTGTGGCCAAAATAATATGCCAAAGGATTGGGTCAGCCCAAAAATAAGGGAACCAACCATAGCACCCCACATGTTACCCAACCCTCCAATCGTGACGATAAGGAAGGCCTCAATAATTATGTCGTGATCCATCCCTATGGTAATGCTTACCGTAGGGGCAACCAAAGCACCACCAAGTCCAGCAAGGAAACAGCCGAGCACGAATGCAAAGGCAAACACCCAGCTCACATTTATGCCAATTGCACCTACCATCTCTCTATCAACTGCTGCGGCCCGGGCAATCTTCCCTATCTTAGTTTTATTGGTAAAAAGCCACAGTCCGATCGCTACCAGGGGGCCCACGATGAGGAGAAACAGGTTGTAGCGGGGAAAGGATGAGCCAAATATTGATACTGAACCCTTGAGGAAATCGGGTGCCATGATCGACCTGTATTCGGCGCCCCAGGTCAGCTTTACCAAATCCCCAAGGATGAGCATTAAAGCGAAGGTGAATAAGAGCAGCATCAGGTGCTCTCTCTCATAAAGATGGCAGAAAAGGGACCTCTCCGCTACCAGGCTCACCAGCGCTACAACAAATGGGGAAAGGATTAGTGCCAGCCAAAAACCGGTGGAGCCACCACCAAATAGAGTGGAGATGCTAAAGGCCGAAAATGCCCCTATCATATAGAGGGAGCCGTGGGCGACATTCGGGACTCTAAGAACACCGAGGACAAAACTCATCCCGGAAGAGACGATAAACAGGATCATCGCCCTGCTAAGACCGACCATTAGTTGGGAGCCTAACGCAGCAGCGTCAATCATTTGCCCACTATCCATGGTGTCCGCTTCCCTCTATAAGGAAGGGGCCAGAGAACACTGGCCCCTTTATACGACTACTTTCCGCGCGCCTTCTTGATCTCATCACATGTAGGCAGCACCTCATCACCGGTCAGGGTGACGATATCGGACGAGATTATGAAATCGTATTTAGGCGACTTCTTGGTAACCCCCAGATACATAGGCAGAACGACCTGGTGATCACAGGCCCGCATCTCGAGCTGGCCTACGGGACTTGCTATATTCAGCCCTTCCAGCGCATCAATGAACTTCTCTTTATCCACAGCCCCTGCCTTCTTGAAGGCTTCAGCTATGAAATGTGCAGTGATATAGCCATGAAATGCCGGGAATCCAGGAGGGCCTCCATATGCGGCTTCAAAGGCCTTGACAAACGCATTATGGGTGGGCGTGTCAGGATAATAGAAGTGGTAGTCCATGGTTCCCATCACACCTTCAGGGGCTCCAGGACCCAGAGGTTTAAGAACAGCATGGTCTGTGGCAGTGTGAATCCAGATGGGAACCTTCTCAGCCATGCCGGTTGCCTTGATCGCCTTCAACACATTGGTCATGCTGCGGCCTCCAGCGCAAAAAATAACAGCATCAGGTTTTGCACCCAGAATTGAGGTGATATAGGGAACGAGGTCAGGTTCGCCCGGCTTCCACCATGATTTACCAATTACCTTTACCCCTGGCTTTAGTTTCTCAAGATTTCGCCAGGCAGCATTAGCTATGTCATGGCCATATGAATAGTCGTCACCGGCAATCCAGTATTTGAGGTAAGGCTTTTTGGAAAGCGCAACACCCCCGGCCTTGCCTGCCATGGCAGTGTTTTCACCAGTGGAGAAGACATAACGATGACCCTTTTCCCCGGTTATTCTCTCGCTCTTAGAGATCCACACAATGAATGGCACCTTCTCCTTTTTGGCCACTGCGTCAGATACGGCCAACGCAGCCCCGCTATTAATGGTGCCAACAAGGACGTCAACCTCCTCCCTCATGACCAACTCCTTGGCCATGTTAAGGGCAATATCTACCTTGAACTTGGTGTCACGGGTGGTAAACTCGATCTTCTTCCCTAACACCCCCTCCTTGTTGATCTTTTCAAGGGCAAG
>DATKYC010000110.1:0-2482 GCA_035528695.1 Acidobacteriota bacterium
GATAAAATCGTCCCCGGACAAAGCTGCTTGTCAGTTTGCCCAAACATGGGTATGATACCTTTCGCCATAACGTGAGAGATCTCGTGTCTCCAAATAAACTTTCCCGGCTCTCCGGTCCTCTTGCTTGTCGGGCAATATGTCTGAAAATATCAGGCGAGTTCTTCTCCCTCTTAGAGATATGCCGAGTGAGTAACAAGAAATCATGAGCCGCGTTGACTGTATTAGTAACCGCAATATTAAGATTATTGCCAGTTATGTGTACGGCAAACTCGGTACTTATCACCCCCTTTTTGAAGGGCTTTCCTACCCTGCCGATGAGTATCCCTCCCAGGAAGACTTCTTCCTAAGTGAAGACGAATGGACTACCTATGAGAATTACGATCGGATTTTTCGTAAGGCCAAGGAACTGGTTGATGAACCTGATTTCTATTTTAACTGTGGTGCTTCTTCAGCAAGACTCCGTTCTTGGGGGCGTTTTCACTATTTTGCGAGGGTTTTTGCCACCCCTGATGATGGGTTCGAGAGACTGCCATTTTTTAACAGAAACCTTGATGACACCAAAGAGATTGAGGTGGTCCTACCGCCAAGATACGATAACCGCTTAAGAAAAATAAGAAGCATATTGAAGATCCAGTTCCACTCCGATTTCGACCCCAATAGAGATTACATAGGCGACCCTTACTTGAGGGGCATTATTTCATCCATTCCTACCCTTTGGGGGATGACCCCCGCCACTATTTTACAACCCCTCAATTCTTATGATCCTGAGGTCCTATTCAACAAAGAGCCTGAATTTGCCCCTTACCAACTTGATGTAAAGATCGAAGGAGATTATTTGACCCTTCGAGACCCGGTCCATGGGCAGCGTCGCACAGTAGGAGAAAGGGTTTTGCTGCTACCCGAGATAGTCAACGGCCAAGAGGTTTTTTTGGGCAAGCATACAAAGCGGGGCTATGACCTTTCGCCAAAAACCCCTGATAAGAAGGAGGGGATACTCATTACGGAGACTGTCGAGACTGACAAACAGGTTCTCCTCCGGAAAGGAGAGATATTCATGGCACCCTATTTTATTCTAGACGTGTCATATGAACGCCTCTCCTTTTGGCGCCGCATCTTTCAGATCTTTAAGATCAAGAGAGATCGCGCAGATTCCGGAAGCGAGATGATTGAGACGATTAATCAACTGCGAAGTAGCATCAAAGCCAAGAATGAGGCCTATCTCGCCCTAGAAAAGACTAATACGGAATTGAGGGAGGCAAAAGCTCGACTGGATCAATATTCCAGGGAACTGGAACGGAAAGTTGAAGAACGCACATCAGAACTCCGCAAGGCCCAGCAAGATTTACTTAAACTCAATCGGAACCTTGAATCAAAGGTGAAGACTCAGATTGATCAACTGGAAAAGTATAATGAACTTCGCCGTTACCTCTCTCCCAAACTCACAGAGAAGATTCTCGCCGGTGACCATGTCTTTGGCGCTCAGTCACAAAGAAAACTAATGACCGTAGTGTTTACAGATATCAGAGGCTTCTCAGCCATTACAGACAGCCTCGAGCCCGAAGAGATATCTCATCTCTTAAATAAATATCTTTCGGAGATGATCAACATTGTTCACTGTTACGATGGCACTCTTAACAAGATTTTGGGTGACGGGCTGCTTATCTTCTTTGGTGACCCTGTCCCGATGGAAGATCATGCCGAGCGTGCCGTGCGTATGGCTATTGATATGCAGAAAAAAGCAAAAGAGCTGGCACCTGAATGGCACGAATATGGTCATGAACTCGGTCTGGGCATTGGAATCAATACCGGATTCATGACCGCAGGAAATATCGGTTCAGATATACACAAGGACTATACGGTCATAGGAAACCAGGTCAATGTAGCAGCGCGACTCGAGTCAGCCGCCAGGGCCGGGCAGATCCTGATAAGCCAGAGGACCTTCAGCAGAGTAAAAGGCCTGGTTGAGGTGGAAGAGGTGGGTACCATAATCGTTAAAGGAATCCATAGCCCGGTGAAAACCTACAATGTGATCTGGTGATGCCATAGATCATCAAGATCAGAATCTCCCCCTCCAGGCATTTCTCCGTGCTCTTGCAGGTACTGCTGGATCAGTTCACTCTCCCGCTTGGAGTACATCTTATCCTCTTCAAAATCGAACCACACTGCCGCGGCATTCTCTTCCAGCGCTTCGAGCAGGCCCTCCCTCAAGTTTGAGGTCCCCTTTATTACAAGGATTTTCCGGTCTTCATCATAGAGTTGAAAGACACCATCTTGTTCAGTAACCTGGTTAACATTCTCCTCGGTAAAGGCCAGCACCTTTTCCGGCGGAGAAGGATTGCTCCCCAGGAGAAGTCTTAAATCACACTGTAGGCACCGCTTGGCTTCTCTTTGTGCCTGTTTGCCAGCATACCCCAGCGAAACTTCCTCAAATCCCTGATGTCTTCCCTCTAATCCAATCTCGGGGCATATCTCACGCGGCCAT
>DATKYC010000111.1:0-7071 GCA_035528695.1 Acidobacteriota bacterium
CCGGTGGTGGACAAGAACTGGCTGCCAAAATATCACCAGGTGGGCACCTCGGGCAAATCGGTTAAGCCCAAGGTTTACCTTGCGTTCGGCATCAGCGGGGCATTCCAGCACATAGCCGGACTGACTGGTGCGGGTACGATAATTGCTATAAATAAAGATAAGAAGGCCCCCATATTCAGGGCTGCCGACTATGGAATCGTGGATGATCTTTTCAGGGTCGCGGATGCCCTGAAGGAGAAACTGAGAAAATAAGGGAGATATTTGATGGATTTTACACTAAGTAAAGAACAGCAGGACATTATAAAGGCCGCACGGGAGTTTGCACTTGGCGAGTTCCCAGAAAGAGCACAGGAATTTGACCGCAATGAGACCTTTGATTTGGATATCTGGCGAAAGGCCTGCGAGCTTGGCTTTGTAGGAGTATTTATTGATGAGGCCTATGGAGGCGCAGGGCTTGGATTTTTTGAACACTGCCTTATCACAGAGGAGTTTTGGGCTGTGGATGCAGGAATAGCCAACGCTGTGATCACAACCACATTCGGGAGCGAATTGCTGGGAATGTTTGGAACTGAAGAGCAAAAAAAGAAATACCTCCCCCCGCTGGTTGAGGGAAAGGCTATCATGGGTAACGCCATTACTGAGCCGGATGCAGGCTCAGATGTCACAGGTGCAACCACTACTGCTGTCAGGGATGGCGATGAGTATGTCATTAACGGGTCAAAGATGTTCACCACCAACGGGACCATCGCGAACTATTTACTTGTCTTCTGTTTGACTGACCCTGATAACCCTGATAGGCACCAAAGGCACTCCTTCTTTATTGTTGAAACAGATAGACCCGGCTATGAGGCGCACAAGATCCATGGTAAACTAGGCATCCGGGCAAATGATACGGCTGAGGTATTCTTTTCAGATCTGAGGATTCCCGCGTCCAATTTGGTTGGGGAACTGGGAAAGGGGTTCATGCAGCTGATGTCCTTTTTCAATATCACCAGGCTCCATATATGTGCCATGGCTGTGGGTATTGCGAGGGCTGCGCTGGAGGAAAGCACTGCCTATATCAAGAAGAGGCACCAATTTGGTGTGCCCCTCGCATCCTTTCAAATAAACCAGTTCAAGATTGCTGAGATGGCAACCAAAATAAGGGCCGCGAGAAACCTTTACTATGAGGCCGCATGGCTGGCGGACCGGGGAAAGATTGATCATGGCCTTGTCGCGATGGCAAAGTGGTTCTCAGGGGAAGTCGCAGTCAAATGTGCGGATGAGGCACTTCAGATGCATGGTGGTTACGGTTATATTGATGAATATAAGGTCCAGAGGATCTATAGGGACGCGAAGATCGTAGAGATATACGAAGGAACCAAAGAAATAGAAAAGTCCATTGTCGCAAGGAGCATCTTGGGAAAGTAAACACTTTCTATTGTGGAGGAGGTGAACAATAATCACGAGTGACTACCAGATTGAAGATCTGACAGGATTTGCTTTGCAGGTTATCCGTCATGCAGGAGAAAAAGCCCTTTCTTACTACGGAAAGGGGATGCCCAATGTAAAATTTGATGAGGGGCTCATCACAGAGGCTGAACTCGATCTGACGGAATTCTTTAAAGGTCAACTGCATTCCCAGTTCCCTGAACACCAGGTATTTGGAAGTGCACAAGAAACCAATGAATATACCCACGAGGGGAAGAGATTTATCTGGGTCTTTGATGCCGTGGATGGGGTAGCAAATTTTCAGGCGGGAATTCCTGCGTGGGGTACCTCCCTGGCCCTTCTGGACAATTTCTGGCCCGTTTTGGGGGTGTTTTACATGCCCATTACCGGCGATCTCTTTCACGCCCGCGCCGGAGAAAAGTCCTTTTGGGGTCAGGAGGAGATCTCCGTCTCCTCTCAAGAAAATATTAATGACGAGAGCCTACTTCTCACTTCTTCCCGATTCCACCTTCATTATCAAGCCACATTCCCCGGCAAAATCCGTGACTTCGGCTGCACTGGTGCTCACATATGCTACGTGGCCACAGGGCGGGCAGAGGGGGCTCTCATTGCAAACGAGTCATATCAGGATCTCGCCGCGGTTCGGGTGATCGTCGAAGCAGCGGGTGGAAAGATATACAGAATGGATGGGAGCGAGTTCTCGCTTGACGAATACCTGGGTGGGCAAAAGATTGACGAGTATCTCCTGGTGGGGTCCCCTGATACCTACCAACAAATTCGCAAGTGCTTGAAGGAGACTACCTAGACCAAAAACCACTTGACAAGATGTCCACCATGTACTAAAAATTTCAACAACTTCAGGCACGAAGCCAAAGGAATAAGGCCACGAGGGCACTATTTTCGAAGATGTTTTGCTCTCGTGGTTTTTTTATCAGATTCAGGACCTTTTCGAGCAGATGTTTGACGACGGCTTCATAAACGGCGACTCGCTAATCCACCGCTTCGATCCCAGATTCAAGATCGTTGTTGCGGCGGCTTTTTCCATTGTGGTAGCCGTTTCCACTCGCTGGGTCGCGTTGATACCTGCTCTTTTTCTTTCCCTGGTGCTCGTGCTGGCTGGTAGGTTGCCTATCAAAAAGGCCTGTTTTCGGCTAATGGTAGTAAATGGACTGATTCTATTTCTCTGGTTCTTTCTACCCTTTTCATTTGAAGGAGCGCCCTTCTTCACTATCGGCCCATTCACCGCTACGGAAGAAGGTGTTCGTTACGCCACCATATTGACCCTCAGGTCCAATATCATCATACTGGCTCTTATCAGCCTGGTCTCCACCATTTCTGTTTTCACATTCGGCCGAGCGATGAGAGAATTACGGGTTCCTGACAAGATTGTTCAGCTGTTTTTCTTTACTTATCGCTACCTCCATGTTATCCACCTGGAGTATGAGCGTCTGGTCAAGGCATTGAAAATAAGAGGATTTCAGCCGAAAACCAATATGCACACTTACAAAACGTATGCCTACCTTGTCGGTATGCTCCTGGTGAAGAGTTATGACCGCTCCGAGAGGGTCAGAAGGGCAATGCTCTGCCGGGGCTTTAAGGGTAGCTTCTATGATTTAAGCGAGTTTTGTGTAAGACGTGAGGATATTGTTATAATGTTCCTGATGCTTATGGCTGTGGCCGCTATCGCCTTGCTGCAATGGACAACGATCATCTATTAATAAATCTGGAAGATATTCATTTTTCTTATCCGGGAACCGGTCCGGTCCTTCAAGGTATCTCTTTTCAGCTCCGTGAGGGTGAAAGGATAGGGCTTACAGGTCCCACCGGGAGCGGGAAAACCACTGTTTTTCATGTCATCATGGGCCTCCTGAAGCCTACCTCGGGAAGGATTGAGATCCTTGGGAAAAGGATGAGGGATGAGAAGGACTTCAGGGCAGTAAGACAGGAGGTTGGTATGCTCTTCCAGGATCCGGACGACCAGTTGTTCAGCCCTACAGCTTTGGAGGATGTAGCCTTTGGACCGCTAAACCAAGGAAAATCCGTTCCTGAAGCCAAAAGGATTGCGAGGGAGACCTTGAGTTCACTCGGGCTTTCGAGCCTTGAAGACAGGGTCACCTACAAATTATCAGGAGGCGAAAAAAGGCTTGTCTCACTTGCGACGGTCCTCGCAATGAAACCAAAGGCTCTCCTTCTAGATGAGCCTACTACCGGCCTGGATTCCGAGACGGCCGAGATGATGACTAATGTCCTTAAACAGCTGGAACTTGCTTATGTATTTATCTCTCATGACATGGATTTTCTTGCACTGACCACCCACAGGATCTATGGCATGATCAACGGGCGAATCACCGTTGGAGAGGGCATGATCCCTCACGTACATACACACATCCATGGATTTGGCCGCCTCCCTCACAGTCACTCAGATACTACAAATATTGGACCGGGTCTAGAGAAGAAGAGCTAAAGGCTGAGAAAAATCTCCATTTCAGAAGCTTTTTCTCGAGGCAGGGAAATGACTACTCACTTTAAAAGGCGGCAGAAGGGTTATCGGGACGGGAGGTAAAGCAGGAGGTTTGGGTTCGACATGAAGAAGGTAATCAAAATGAGAGAAATGTCGGATAATCAAAAGGGCGTTATCAAGAAGATATCCGCCACCGGCGACATGGGAAGAAGGCTACGGGAAATGGGCCTCATCCCTGAAACCCTCGTCCAGATCCAGGGTAGAGCGCCACTCAAAGATCCAGTTGCGGTCAAAGTCAAAGATTTTGTCCTCACCCTTCGAAACAACGAGGCAAGCAATATTCTGGTAGAGGTTGATGTGCCGTAATATGAGTGCATAGGTATGGGAACAAAGATCACAATTGCTCTTTCAGGGAACCCCAATTCCGGTAAGACAACCGTTTTCAATGCAATTACCGGGGCCAGGCAGCATATTGCAAATTATCCCGGTGTCACCGTGGAGAAGAAATACGGTCGCATTACCCACAAAGGATATGACATAGAAGTGGTTGATCTCCCCGGAACCTATTCCCTCACCGCCTATTCACTGGAGGAGATCGTAGCCAGAGATTTCCTGGTCAATGAAAAACCGGACCTGGTCGTTGACATTGTAGACGCCTCCAATCTGGATAGGAATCTTTACCTAGCAGTCCAGTTCATGGAGCTGGGGACTCCCCTGATAATTGCCCTCAATATGCTGGATGTTGCGGCATCCAGGGGCATCGTGGTAGATCACGAGCGATTATCTTCATTGCTCGGAATCCCGATAGTACCGATGGTTGCCAGATCAAATAAGGGGATTCAGCAACTGCTGGATAAAGTTGTCGAAATTGCAAAGGAAGGGCCGAAGCGGCATTCAGCCATATTTTCTTATGGCATGGACATTGACCGGAGCCTGGATGAAATCGAGGCAATCATCAAAACATCTGAGGTCTTTGACAAGAAATACCCTCCCAGATGGCAGGCACTCAAATGTTTGGAGGGCGACAGCCAAATCATCGCCTTATTAAAAAGAGACACCGAACTTGGCAGCAGAATCGACGCCATCTGCCAGAACACCTCCAAGCATATGGTGGATACTCTCGAAGAGGAACCGGAGGGCGTCATTGCCGAGCATCGTTACGGATACATAGTGGCCATTACCAAGAAGGCTGTCAAAAGAAAGATTGAGTTACGGCTTAATCTATCCGACAAGATCGACAGGGTCCTGACAAACCGCTTCATTGGTCCCCTCCTCATGATAGCGATACTTTACGGGATCTACGTCTTTACCTTTTGGGCCAGTGAGGCTCCTGCCGGATGGTTTGGCGCCTTCTTTGACCAACTCAAGAGGGCGGCCTCATGGGGCATTCCAGCCGGCAATCTTCAATCTCTGATCGTCTCAGGAGTTATTGATGGTGTCGGCGGGGTCATGGGCTTTGTGCCCGTAATCTTATTCATGTTTTTCGCCATTGCCATTATGGAGGACTCCGGCTATATGGCGAGGGTCGCTTATATGCTTGACAGGATTCTTCGCTGGTTCGGCCTTCACGGCAACTCCGTCATTGCCCTGATCGTCAGCGGCGGGATCTCCGGAGGCTGTGCCGTACCCGGTGTGATGGCCACGAGGACGCTGCGAGATCCCAAGGAGAGGATCGCCACGCTTCTTGTGGCCCCTTTTATGAATTGTGGGGCTAAGCTACCGGTTTTTGCCATGCTCATCGGCGCCTTTTTCTCTACAAATAAGGCACGGATGATGTTCATTCTCACCCTGCTTTCCTGGGGCTTTGCCCTGTTCGCCGCCAAGCTGATTCGATCGACTGTCCTAAGAGGGCCCAAGACACCCTTTGTGATGGAACTTCCACCCTACCGCGTCCCCACCCTTCGAGGCCTGTTAATCCACACGTGGGAAAAGACCTGGTATTATATCAGAAAGGCGGGCACGATTATTCTGGGCTTTTCCATCCTTCTATGGGCCATGATGACCTTCCCAGGACTTCCGGATGACCAGCTCAGGTCTTTTGAGGATCGCCGGAGGAATCTTGCGCAGTCTTTACTTGCATCGCCTAATATCAAAGGGTGGGTAGAAAACGAAAATGACCTTCAGGAGCTAGATGGCCTGTTCAGCTCTTACTCCAGCGCCACAAAGAAAGGTGAGGCGGTCTCGCGGAAGGAACTTCATAAGAACCGCTTTTTTCCATTGGTCCAAACCGTATCTCTACTCGAGAATGGAAAAACCCTGAATACACAAATCGACAGCAGCCAGTTCAAAGCAGCCGAAAGTTACCTCAATTATAGACGGGACCTGATCGAGATGGATACTAATAAACAACAGGCCGCGTTAAAAAGGACTATTGCGGGATGGTTAGGTCAGAGGTTAGAGGCCATTACCAGGCCCTTAGGCTTTGACTATCGCATAAACATAGCCCTTGTAGGAGGATTTGCTGCAAAAGAAGTCATTGTGTCCACCCTGGGCACCGCTTATTCCCTGGGTGAAGTGGACCCGGTGATGAGTGGCTCTATCGCTGAGAGACTCAAGAAAGACCCCAGCTGGAATCCTCTGAAGGCTATCAGTCTCATCGTCTTCACCATGCTCTACGTTCCCTGTTTTGTTACTGTGGTCAGCATCCGGAGGGAAAGCTCCTGGGGTTGGGCTGGGTTCTCAATGGCCTTTAATCTTGTCGCCGCATATTTGGTAACGCTCGCAATCGCACAGGTGGGTGGCGCCCTCGGCCTGGGCGGGTAAGGAACTCTCGATTTTAATGGAAAACCGGGCCAAGAGCTGATAAGAATCCAAACTAAATAATAGCCACACATACCCTTTGAAGGGAGTCATGGAGATATGGAAAAAATTCCCATCACCAAGGACGGACTAGATAGGTTGAGACAAGAATTGAACCGCCTGGTTATTGTTGAAAGGCCCAAGAATATCGAGGCTATAGCTGAAGCTCGCGGTCATGGTGATATCAGCGAAAATGCGGAATTTAATGCGGCCAAGGAACGCCAGTCTTTTCTACAGACAAAGATAGATGAATTGAAGTCTGTGATAAGTACCTCAGAAGTGATTGATGTGGAGGAAACTCCCACAGATCGGGTTACCTTTGGCCGGACCGTTTTATTATATAACGTGCAGACCGGCGAGGAGGTGGCATATCGACTGGT
>DATKYC010000112.1:0-9979 GCA_035528695.1 Acidobacteriota bacterium
TGAGCCGGTTTGGATTGAGGCAAAACTGATTACCAGTATTTCAAAGACCGTTCATTTCGGTACTCGAGTAGCCGCAGGCTGTGACAGTTTTTATGTTACGGAACCCGTGGGGGAGATATTGGATATGATGAGGAATAATAGAGGGCTATGATGTTTGTGAAACTGAACCAGAAGCTTATTAGCGGCGGTTTTGTAACAAGGGGGGCAAAGCCTCTGTTTATAAAAACTGATTCTATCATCTCAATCACAGAGAGTTACTTAGGAACATTGGTTCAGACATCGGTTGACGCTTACTATGTACTTGAAAGCCCTAAGGAGGTCATGCTCAAGGTGGATTCTGTAAACAATGCTTAAATCCACAAAGATAATGAACGGTTACTATTTCGAGGGTTCACCGAAAGACCTGGCACGACTTGGTTATGTGCTAATCATGCAGGGAGTACCGTTCAGCGTGAAGAAGTCTCTGGGTGATACCATTCTCACAGCGCTGCACAAAGACGCATTTTGAGTTTTTAAGAAGGTCTTCGGGTAAGGCCGTGTTTAAGGGTTTGATAATATCAAGCTGTATCATCGCATTACTATACGTACTCGCTACAAACATACTTGATTGGTTGTGGAGGAAATTAGATGGCGAACGAGAAGCAGGCGTTTCAATTCCTGGAAGATCAGGTCAGGCCGATGGTGACCAATACGGTTCCCGACCTGATTAAGCAGTTGGATGAGATGGTTAAGAGGATCGAGGCGGTAGAAACAAAGGCCTGTAACTGCGAAACCAAAGCCTCTCCGAAAAAGGTTAAAAAATAATGAGCGAAGTCTCTGTCACCTCCGACAATAGCACCGACCTGTCCAATTACATCAGGGAAACCCTATACAAGAACTGGCAGAACGACAGGGAGCCTCTGGAAAAGAAATGGCAGAAGAATTTAGACGCTTTCAGTGCCGTGAGTAACGGTGTTTGGAAAAAAGGTGAGGGTCAGGGGTGGCGGTCAGATACTTTCATTCTCATCACAAAGATTAAGACTATTACCGCGTACAGTTTAGTATTAGATATGCTCCTTCAGGACGGCAAGATTCCCTTCTCCCTTGTTCCGAGTCCATGGGATGAAGTTGTTATGGAAGACCTACCACCTGAACAGCAGGAGCAGATCGAAGATGCCATATCAGACATGACCGGTCTTATCCATCAGCAGTTTTGTGATTGTCATGCAGATAGGCAGATGATGAAGTGCATTATGAGCAAAGCCCTTTACGGTGAAACTTTTGCCAAAAGGTTTGTGCATGATGTGTCAAGGACCGGGTTTAAGGCTCAATCCCTCGCACCTGAAGGCATGGAAGATCCACAGGGGAAGTACACAAGATGGGAAAAGTTCTCGACCTCAGTAACCTATCCGGCATGGGAGTATGTGTCTGTCTGGGATATATTCAGGGATTTAGAGGCCGACATACAGGACGGCAAGGGTATCATCCACAGGGACACCACAGACCCCTACACACTACGGAAAATGAAGGGCCAGCCCTATGTGTTAGACGAAGCGGTTGAGAACGCTATCAAGGCAGCTCCCAAGTCCGGAGAGAACAAATCTGATTCAACAGCAACCCTTCAGCCCGGGCAGAGAGACATAAAGCACAGGGGGAAGACGATTGAGCGCCTGGAGTTCTGGGGGAGAGTTCCCAAGCGTGTAGCTTCAGACTTTGAGTCTCATATAAACAAGAAGGAAAGTTTTGTAGAGTCCGACCAGGATTTTGAGGATGACGGCAACGAGGTTGAAATCTATGCGCTCATGGCCGGGGAAGAGGTTGTCAAATACGTTAGGAATACCGGTGACAGACCTTTCTACATGGATGTGTGGGAAGTTAAGCTGGATCATGTCGAGAATACGGGTGTTCCTGATAACCTGGAAGACACACAGACAGTTTTAAACGGAGCTGTAAGAGCCCTTGAGGACAATGAAAAGCTGATATCCAATCTGGTAGTGGCCACCAAGTCGCGGTTTTTAGAGAAGGGTGCCATGAAAGACTGGGAGCCTGGTAAGGAAATTGCGATTTCAGATGATTGCGATGACGTAAGGCAGGCCATACAGCAGATAACCTTTCAGGATATTACCGCTGGGCTTGTCAATGTCATCAATCTGTTTGAACGGTACGCCGATGAAGCAAGTCAACTCCCAAAAATCATGCAAGGTGAAGTAGCTTTAAAGAAAAAAGCCGATACCCTGGGTGAAATGCAGATGCTCCAGCAAAACGCAGGCAAATATCTGGGCGGTGTGATTAAGAACACTGATGAGCGTTTGATCGAGCCAATGGTTCAGTCCTTTTACGAGTATAACATGGAAGATCCTGAACTGACCAAGGGCAAGGGAAACTTCATAGCCAAAGCCCTTGGTTTTACATCGTTTCAGGACAGAGCTGTCAAAAGTAAAAGATTCATGCAATTACTTTCCATCATACTTTCCAATGAAGCACTTGCGGCAGAGGTTAAGTTGGGCGAACTCCTGAATGAAGTTTACAAGATACTTGAGATTGACCCGGCTCAGACCAAGAAGTCACGGGATGAGAAACAGGCCGAGCAGGAACAGAAGATGCAGATGATGGAGCAGGCAAAGGCCGAGGCTAAACAGGCGATTGAAGAAGAGTTCCAGCGGGATGTAGCCAAGGAAGAGGCTAAACATCAGTTTGATATGCAAGAGAACGACCAGAAGCTCGAGCATGACCTTGCCACAAACGAACAGGAGCATCGCTTTACACTCGCTGAAAACGAACAAAAGTTCCGACACGATCTTGTCAAAGAGGACTTAAATGCGGATTCCAATAGAGAAGCTGGTCAATCCGCTTAATATTCAGCACATTGGCGATGCTAAGAGTATAACGGCCGCCAAAGAGATATTAAACGCGGCAGAAGAATACAGAGATAAACTTAGGAGTGAGATCGAAGAAAAGCCCACAAAGGATGACAAGGATTTGAGAAAAGACATTACATACAAATTAGGCATGATAAAGGCTTTCAATTTAATACTAGACCTTCCGAGAGAGGCTAACAAGTTTTTGGAAGACATTTCGGAAGGAGATTAAGATGAAGAAGATTTTTGTAATTGCAATGATGGTTCTTTTAATGGCAGGGACCGCCCATGCTCTCAATGAGCGAGGGAACTGGACCTTCACAGGTGACATATGGTTCGAGAACAATGTCGAGTTTGACGGTGAAATCGATCTTGATGACGCAACCATCACGGCCACAGAGAAGATTACCGCCACCCACATACAGAATCCTACGAGACATGAGAACCTGCCCGTTACTGATTTTAGGATGTACAGCATTACATCTGCCGAATACCTTTCAATCGAGACTTCCCCCCAGATTATGTTTCTTGACGGTATTCCCGCTTTAACTTTTCAGGACAATTCAGCCGATTCTGTCGGTGTTTCTTCCGTTTCACTTACATTCGCACTAAGCCCGAACTATGTTGGGGATTTAAGTTTCCGGTTATTGGGTACAGTGTCAACCGGTGTGAGCCCTGCGAGTTATATGGTCGGCTGGAGTCTCTGGTACAATGATGATGATGGTGCGATTGCCGCGGCTTCCAATGCTCAGACGGCAGTTGGTTTTTCAATTGATGCAACTACCACCAACGAAGTATTGACCCTTACCCCCAATGCAAGTGCTTTGGCGGCGCTATCAGCAGGGTCAGTTGTAACCCTTAATTTATTTAATGCTACCACTGAATCATTGCTGGATCTACCCGCAGACCCCGTTAGGATAGAAATAAAGAATGTCCAACTCCTATATACATCGACTATGTAAGGCTATACCGGCCTTACTGCTTTTTATGTGCGTGATCCGGTTTCCGGTCAAGATGGGCGAGATGCGTCTTTCCATGGAAGTCCTGAGCGAGATAGCTGTTGTCTGCTGTATTGCCTGCCTGGTCTACGACTATAACAGGTGGATATCCGCATTTTTACTTTTAGCTCTGGGGTCCAGTTTTGTCATATACGGGCCCTCGAGCTACCTGGCATTTCGAGCGGTGATGTACGGTAGTATCTGGTTTTATGTGGTGGCGCGGTTCGGGACTGAAAAGATACTGGACATTATGATCCTGATTGTGGGGATAAACCTCTTGTTCCAGTTCTGCCAGTATGCGGATATCCCCACATTTATGAAGTCAACCGTAAGTCATTATTATATAGGCTTAATGGGAAATCCCAATGAGGCGAGTGCGTTGGCCGCTTTTTGCTTTCCCGCTGTTTTAAGACGTAAGCGGTGGTTTTTCTTTCCTATAATACTGGCAAGTCTTATTTTAGCCAAGTGTGCCGGCGGTATCCTTGCTGCTTCTTGCGGTATGGGTGTTTTTTGGCTGTATGTCAGGCCGGGTATAAAAGACAGGGTGAGCATCTACCATTTTCACTTTGCAGAAACACTTTTTATAGTCATAGGTGGTGTATCCCTCTGTCTTTATATGTTTTCCGGTAATAACATGGACACCTATATGCAGCGGTTGGAAGCATGGAAGATAGGGTTAAGTGTTTATTTAAAGCGGTGGGTTTTGGGGTATGGCATCGGTCACTGGAAGCTGATGTTTCTAAAGCCGATGATAAACGGTTTGAGGTGGCACTTTGCCCACAACGAATTTGTGCAGATGTTGTTTGAGATGGGCATAGCCTTTCCGATCATATTAATCGGTTATGTATCAAGTATTCTAAGGCGGTTAAAGACCTTACCCATGCTTCCGGTTATTGCGGTTACGGTTATTGCGATAAACGCTTTCTTTAACTTCTCCATGCACATAGCGCCAACCGCTTACATAGCCGTGACATGGTTTGGATTAATGGAATGCCAAGAAGTCTCATAATTCTATTCGTAATACTGTTAATCTTGTTTGAAAGACCAATAATCTTAATACGTTGTTATATAGAGTTTTTTATTATTTTAATCAAAGGAGCAATCAATGCCAGACGATGAAATTATAGAAGAATCGCCAGAGCAGGAAGAAGAAGACTTTAACGCTATTACCGATGAATCCCTGGACACACCGGAACCAGAGGTAAAACCCGAGGTGGTTGAGGATGAACTCAAGCCAGAGAAAGAGCCTGAACCGGATAAGGATGAAGAGGATACTGAGGATAAGGAACCTGACAAGGAACCTGACGGAGAACCGGAAGAAGAACTTTCTGTCGAGGAAACCATCAAAGCCAGGGCTGAAGAGATACGCACAGCACGGCCTCCCGAACCGGACAAGGAGCCTGAAAAGGACAAGGAACCTGAAAGAGAACCTGAACCCGCGGTAGACAGTGACGGTCCACTCACCAAGGAAGACGTTAAATATCTTCTTGATTTTGTGACATCTGATGAACTCCCGGGGGAAATGACCATCGGTGATGATGATTTAAACCTGAAAGAGTACGGTGAGCAGTATCCTGAAGAATTGAATGTGACCAAAGTTGTTGCCGGGGTCGTTGCGAACAAGATGCTGGGAAACCTTCTTGACTCGGGCGCGGTTGTTACCAGGCAAGAATATCAAGAGGCCGAGAAGCACATACAGAACATGGGTCATGTTGTCAATCAGGTCTTGTATTTTATGAACGTCATGGGTCAGCATCAGGACGTTTTACAGTTGAACGGTTCCAAAGACTTCACGGGCTGGCTTGCCAAACAGTCTGACGATGTAAAAGCCTTGAATACAACCGGTGACTATAGGGATGCTATCAAGGTGCTGGACTACTACAAAGAAACCATAGCCAAAGCCGATGTAATACCCATCGATAAGAAGGCCAAAGAGAAAAAGGCCAGGAAAGACGCACTCCACAAAGGCACGTTGAGGCAAAAACCCGATACAACCCCGGGTGACAAGGATGAGGACGATGAAGAAGCCATCTTCGCAGCAGTCCCGGATGACTGAATACATTAAGATTACCAAGCGTGATGAGATGCGGTGTTCCTGGGAAGACTGCGGGGGTGAAAAGGGAAAGCCAAGACTTTTCTTTATCGGTGAACTCGGTATCGGCTCTAAAATAGAAGTGAAGTGTACTAGATGTAAACGCATAAGCAAGTTTGAAAAAATAGCCTAACAATTTAATCTAATTTTACTGAAGTCCTAGAGGCTCTAATTATTTTTACAAAGGAGAAACTAGGATGAATGTAAACACCTACGGGGACATCAGTCCCAGAACAGCAGCCCACGCGAAAGCAAAGTTACTGAAACGTGGCCAGCACCTCATGGTCATAGAGAGATTCGGCCAGGTAGACCCGCAGCAGAAAAACAAATCAAAGACAGTTAAATGGCGAAGGTATAACAGCCTTGCACGGGCAAGCGCTCCTCTCGCAGAGGGTATCCCTCCGAAGGGAAAAAAATTAACCTACACGGACATATCCGCAACCCTTGAGCAGTATGGGGATATGATCGAGATGACGGATGTCATCGAGGATACCCATGAAGACCCGATTCTTAATGTGAATATGGATCTTTGCGGTGAGCAGGCTGCCGAGACTGTCGAGGAACTGAGAATCAACATCCTCAAGGCAGGCACAAACGTATTTTACGCCAATGCCGTTTCAGCAAGGGCAAGTGTGACATCACCCCCGGTTCGTGGGGATTTCAGGCGTATATACCGTTCTTTTAGAAAGAACAAGGGTCGTGAGATGACCAAGATCAACAAGGCTTCTCACCTGATTTCCACCGAGCCTGTCGCACCCGCTTTCTTTGCCCTGGGTCATACCGACCTTGACGCTGACCTTAGAGGCATTTCAGGGTTTGTACCTTTCGAGCAGTATTCGGACAGTGTAAAGGCGATACCGGGAGAAATAGGCAAGATCGAGCAGTTCCGTATTGTCCTGACCCCCATGTTTGAACCATGGGAAACCTCGGGACTCACCGGCACGACATATCTTTCCGGTGGTGTAACGGTAAGCGCAACCGCACAGTGCGATGTTTACCCCATGCTCTTTATTGCCAGGGACGCTTATGGAATCGTACCCCTCCAGGGAACAAACTCCATAACACCTATGGTTCTTAATCCGGGTAAACCTTCAAAATCAGATCCTCTGGGTCAGATCGGTTTTGTCAGTTGGAAGACCATGCAGACCGCGGCGATTTTGAACGAGAACTGGATTGCACGGCTGGAATGTGCGGCCACGGCAGATCCTTCATAGCAATTAACCCGGGGTTTTTCCGGGTTGTCCGGATTAATCCCGGTAAGTAGTACAGGGAGTTTTCGGGAAATACTTTTAGACAAGGAGAATAATCATGCAGTTAGTTTCTGGATCATTTAAAGCTCAAAATGCAGCGATGTATTTCGGACTCGGTTTTATACCGGATTTCGTCAAGTGCTGGGGCTTGACAACTGACGTTTCACCAATGGGCGTATGGAGTATCAATTCAAGGTCATTGCAGGCTATCGAAGGTGAGATGCGCTCCACCATGACCGATGTTGATATGCTCGACCTGGCAATCGGTGAAGGTTTTGCCATCTATCGGGGTGGGACAAAAACCACAGCAAGCTCTACGCCTTCATCCACAACCTACGTTCAGGATATGGCCGATAAGGACAAGAGGGATGCCAATACCTCGGCAACCGCTATCAGTGCCTGGACACTCGGTAACCCCACCAACAAGACGGGTCGTTGGCACAATGACTGTAACACCACTTATGTCGGTGTTGGAAGTCGTATCTGTGTTGATGGGAAATGGGCAACGGTAACAGCCCTGAGTAATGAGGGCGCTGATGCCAACGAGGTCACGCTGAACGAAGCCCTGAAGTCCGGTGAAATTCAGTTCTTGAGCAATATGTACGACTTTGTTGCTCCGGCCGCCGGAACCGTCACGAAGGAAGGTTTCATTCTGAGCGATACGACCTATCTGCTCGATGCCACGGATTATATGTATTTCGAGGCAGGCACATACAGATAAACAAAACAAAAGAGCTTCTTCGAGAGCCAAAAACTATAAGGAGTTCGAGATGCCAGAGGTGAAAAAGACCCAAGAGCCCCCCCAGGAGAAGTGTTGGAGAGTTATATTTAACGCCAAATCCAGCCCGAATGACACCGAGGATGTTATTCTCAGTGTGAACGGTGAGTCGCTGGTATGCCGGAGAGAGGTGGAAACAATCATTCCTGATCGATACAGGGAATGTGCTGACCATGCCACCTTTGTTACCTTCAGACAGTTACCGGACAAACCGAGGAAGATCATGGGCAGGATAAAAAAGTACCCCTATCAGGTGGTTACTGAAGCTACCTGGGCAGAGTATGAAAACATGAAAGCCGAAGGTACTAAAAGCACTAAAGAGGCTATTCAGAAACACGGGTATGACTACGATCCCGACATGGAGTAGCGAATGGCAAGTCAGATATCCACGGAAGACCTTGTAACAAAGGTTAAGTCTTTTATTCTAACCAACCCCAACGAAAAGGGGCTGGACCATATGATAAAAGAATCAATTATCAAGGTGGACAGGGATATAAGAAAGTTTGACTCCCTTCATCCCCTTGCGTGGGATATCCAACCTTACAGCGGTTTGAGAACTGTCTGTCCCGCCAATATATCAGGCATTACACAGGCAGACCCGGCTGTTTTTACAGCGGCCTCGGTTGACACTGATATAACGGGACACGGTTTCGACAACCATTCAACCATTACGGATATAGTCACCATAGACGGCATTGTCGGTGATGAAGACTCGAATAACATTGAAGCCCTGAACGGACGGCAGTTTTTATTTCAGTATGTGAGCGCCACGACTTTCACGCTAAAGACTTTGGATGGTCTGGATGCGTTGTCCACTTCAAGCCTCACGGAGTATTCTTCAGGGGGTTATATTTATCATTCCGGGTATGTTTTAAACACTACGACAATCCTGGCCAGTGTGGACAGTCAATGGACATTCAAGAAGATCCTGCCCTGCCCGAGGTTTGACGGTCATCCAACGGAACCTATTTCCAACCCTGAAGATGATGACGGTTTCTGGCTGAATATCAGCAATGCCCAACGGCCCAGAAGGTGGAGATACTGGCAGAACATGGCCTCACCTTCGAGTGTGAGTCATTACCTGTTCTGGTATCCGGCAGCCAATAACAATTATAACCTTGCTTTTCACTACCAACGGGAAATACCGGACATATCCACCTGGAGTAGTTCAACATATCCCTTTCATCCACCCGAGGTTCACGATGCTATCTGGCACGGTGCTTTAGCCGAGCTGATAGGTCTTTCAAAAAGAATGGAAAGACAGGGTGAGAAAGGCATTGTCATCAGGATGGAGGTCATGTTCGCGGAACACTGGATGAGTCAGTTTGCCCAGGATCGAATCAACATAATCAACCTAAGTCGCAGCATGATGGGAGCCCAGGGAGGCGGCGGCATGACAGGTTAAGGATAAAGAATGAAAAAGCTATTATTAGTACTGATACCGATATTCTTAGGAGCAGTTTACGCCTACGGTGCGTATGATACCGAGAGTGTTACCCGGGAGATATGGGAAGAGAGGGATATTCGGGTGGTAAAATGGGCATGGCAGTGTGATATCGCCGGTGATGTTTCCGGTGCCTACACTCTTAATATGACCGGTACGCTCATGGGTGTTAAATTTGCCCCCGCTGTAAGCCCTGATGTTCCATCCCATGAGTATGATGTGGTCATCAACGATGCCGATGGTGTTGATATTTTGATGGGCCTGGGCGCTGACCGTCATCAATCCGCGACCTATGCCTACAACTATGTTACACCGATGACGAGCGAGGGGAAACTCCTGGTCTTGTGTCGGCAGGCGATTACTCCGGTAATCTCAAATGCCGGATCGGGTTGCAAGGGTGTGCTTTGGCTGTACTTTAAATAAGGAGGGTTTATGAAAAAACTGCTCCTTGGTTTACTGATACTGGTATTTGCGTTTCAGGTATTTGCCGGTAGTCAGCAGGCATCATCGGTACTTGCGTCCACGATTATAACCAATGCCCGGTATATCCTGAACGACACGGACTCCTCAAGCTATTTCT
>DATKYC010000113.1:0-3915 GCA_035528695.1 Acidobacteriota bacterium
ATTTCCCTGATTTGGTATACCACTCGCTAGCATTGACTATCTCCATTTGGCCTTTCTTAATGTAATCGTTCAGTTTTCTTACTGCCCCCGTTAATGATGCCCGAGCCTTCTCAACTGTTAGAGGCTCTGAGGTAAGCCACACGCAAAGTTCATTATTATTCAATCCAGTTTTGAAGTAGGGCACCAAAATGTCAATCAAGTCTCCCTTGGTCTGGTAGAATTGACAAACGTGTGTCCCCCAAGGAACTTTACCAATGACACCAATTCCTGTAATTCGGTCGTTTGTTTTCATTGCCGTCTTCGCATATTTCAGATTGAGTTTAGTCTTCATTAGCAGTGTTGTCAATGACTCTCGATGAAAGACCAACCCATAGGCCTGCAAAGCATAGCTTTAATTTGGGAAAGCGGAGACGGCCTTAGCGTCACATTCCGCCACAATGTTACCTCTTCAAATCAGTTTACTGGCTGCACTGCCTCAAGCCGCTCTACACTGCAGTCGGTAAGAGGCCATAACATGTGTGAAAAGATTTTCGTCTTTTGGCGCAATCTGGCCCGATCTTGTTCACGCATTCAGGCTTGGTAGCCTTTCTGGATTTGACGGCTAGAAACCTAGATAACCAAAATCCACCATCTAAAGGAATTGCACCGGAATCTACCATGGAATGCTAAAGGGAGGGGAAATAGCGGTAAGCACGACAGAGAAGATATTGACAAGAGAGATGCCATCGAAGACCCCGGCACCACCTATGGAAACAATTCCCGCGCCCAGCTTTAGAGCCCTTACCAGATTTAGCAGATCTCCGCCAATCAGGGTGCCCAACACGCCTGATATGTAAGCCACTTGGGGTGCAAAGTCACCACCCAGAAGTAATGCGAAAGCAGTGGCCAGGACAGGGGGAATAATCATCGGTATAGCCAGACCTCTGCCGGGGACTGGCCTAGTAAGAAATTTGCATATCATAATCATCAATGCTGTTGCCAAAAGAGTCGGCAATAGAAGAGCTTTGAATAAAAGGTAGATGAACACACCAGTGGGGATTATTGTCCCGCCTAGGTTAATTGCCAGCCCATATTCCTGCCGCACCGGGACTTGAAACCAGCCAAAATAGCAATATCTGGAATACTCTACGGTTCGCATGCTGATAGGAATGTTGATGATGGACCCGATAAGCATCGCTAATAGGAGTGCTACTGTCACCCCTGGCGAAATCCCCAATCTTTCAACGCCAAAGGTGACGACATCAAGAAAAAGAAGCAGTAGGAAAATGGGAAAGAATAAGATAAATAGGGCTAGAATCGAGCAGCCTATCGGAAAGAAAAACATTTGTCTAGTTTCCTACCCCTTACAAAGTTCGGCCACAACCTTGCAGACTTGTATGAAGTGTTTCCTTTTTGCTTATCACTCCATTATAAGATAAAGTCATCGAGAGTGTGATGGGTCACTTTTCATCGGAAAGTGATCCATCAAAACAGACAAATGTGCAATTTCGCAGTCAGCTATATTGTAGTTTTTGCTAAGGGCATCTGAGCTTCAGTCGTACTAAGGAAGTGACTGCCAGCTCAGTGAGTGATAGGCCTGCTAATCAACGATATTCTGGGTGTAGGGAGAGTTAATCGCGCTGAGAAGGATCGCGTCTGTGAAGGTGGCGATGTTCTGCATTTCCGTGGTGATCTTGACCGTCCCCCGAGCACTCCACCTAATCCTGGAAGTGTCCTTATCTCAATCTGTACAAACCGTGGCGGAGAGTATCTCAGTGGCACTTTCACAAATATGTGAACGTGGTCTTCCATAAGTTCCATCGTATCTATCCTGAAAATCATATTCCTCAGCAATCTTATTGAATATGATCTTCGAGTATTCCGAAACCTCTTTACCAAGGATATTCTTTCTATGTTTCGGTATCCGCATCAGGGGATATTTCAAAGGCAGGTGTCTTCTGGTTAACCACCTTCAACGAGAACAGTAATGTGAATTTCGTCCCCGTCCTTCACCCACCTGTTCAGAATGCTGTCCCGGGCCGTGTTCTCCTTGTTAATATGCACATAGAGGTAGTCATGGAGCTCACCATTGTGCCTGAAGAGGATTTTTCTCAGATCTGCATGTTCTTTGGTGAGCTGTTCTAGACACTCACCCACGGTTTTCCCTCTTACTCTAGCGGTCTGCTTCTGTCCGCAGTAACGGTACAGGAGCGGGGAGATAATCTTGACAGCCACCGTTCAACCTACCCCCTGCCAATGCTCACAGTGTTCACAAGCCGGTGGGTGCTCATAAACCTTATCCACCTTTTCTCCTAGGATATATGCTACAGGATGAATGTCTTTCAGCGACTCACGGTACTGCTCAGCAGTTTTGATTGCCACCTTTGTGTCTCCTTTACCTTTATATTATCTTCACACTCAGAGGTCCTCGAGGACCATGTTGCAGTTTATCAGTTATCTTTTTTCCGTGCAAAATGTGTGCCTGTCTGATACTTACATCGAAACACGGAGCCTTCATTTGCAGGATGCGGAGGCTGAGATACATGTGTAATACTTGGTGGAATATTTTAGCAAATTCATGTTCAATATACTCTACCGGAGTGAGATAGGCAAGAGATTTGTGCGGGCGGTTGAAGTTATATTCTATCAACCATTGATTGAGCCGGGGATTGAGCTCTTGAGGGCCTAAGGATAGATTAAAGTTGTAAGGCAATTCATACTCTAATGTCTCATTGAATCTCTCTATTTCTGGGTTATCCTTTGGCGTTTTGACTCTGGAGAAATACCTGTGAATACCTAATTTGGCGGTAGCTCTTTCAAATTCCAGGGCGAATTCACTCCCATTATCTGTCTGTAAATTCTCAACAGTCTGGTTAACAAGGTAGCGGAGCCGATAAAGAAACTCGGCTGCAGACCTTGACCTCTTATTTCTGTACATCCGGGTATAGCCTAACCTGGTAGCGTGATCCACAGTGGTCAGGATATATCTTTTCAGTCCATTCCAATATATAACTACGGTATCAACATGAAAGAGGAAACATGGCCTCACTTCTTTCACCAGCTGGGTAATCCTCTCCTTCGGCTTCTGGCCAGCTTTGGCTCTCTTTCTGGCACTCTTCTCTGCTTTCTTTTCGTCAGGGTAGAGTTTATGCCTTCGAATTACCCCCTCAATCTTCCAGGTAGAGATCTCCTCGGAATGTTCTCAACAGTCGGCCTTACTCGAGGTTTATGAGGAGCAGATAGGAAAATATCTGAGCACCTTTCATATTCCGCCGGACTATCAAAGCCGAATTCTAGACGCTCACCGCAAGTTACAGTCAGCCTATGATAACACGGACAGCGAGAAGGCAAAGTGGGAAGCCCATTTGGAAAGAATAAGGAATCTATACAAATGGGGAGACATAAGCAGAGAGGAGTACCTGAAGGAGAAAGAGGGCATTCAGAAGGAACTAAAGGCACTTGCCCCTGCTGAAAGTCAAGCAGAGAACCTAGATAAGCTGGAAGAGTTCCTGGCGAACATAGCTCAGGCTTGGGAAGAAACCGCTGGGGAACTAAGAAACAAGCTCGCCCGTTCTCTCTTTCAAGAGATTTGGATACAAGATGAGCAGGTCGTAGCTGTCAAACCACAACCCGAGCTAAAACCTTTCTTCCAGTTGAATTATGAAGAGTATGTCAACAAAGTCTTGAAGAAGCGACCCCGAGGGGATTCGAACCCCTGATCTCCACCGTGACAGGGTGGCATGTTAAACCGCTACACCACGGGGCCTTATAATAAATCTGCAGCACAATATAATAGAAAATCTCTCTAATGTCAAACTGTGGAGGCTGAGATACATAGGTAACACTCATGGTATTTTTAATGGTAATAACTTACCATAAGGAGTTACCAGGATGAGAAAGCCAGACAACCTATCTTTAGACCTCGAAGAGTTCAAC